>JANNQY010000043.1:0-15122 GCA_031400995.1 Lysobacteraceae bacterium | reverse complement strand
AGCCCTGCCGGTAAACGCGCTTTTGCATCAGCAGCAGGTAAATCGGCATCCACACCACCAGCGCCACTTCCATCCAGCCCAGCGGCCGCGACAGCCACGCCAGGCCCGCCGTCCAGCCCGCCAGGGCGTCCAGCAGCAGCGCCAGCAGCATTCCGGCGCACAGGAAGCTGTGGCTGTGCAGCGCGACGATGAGGTGTTCCATGTACAGCCTGCGCTTGAACAGGTAGGCCAGCTTGAGCATCAGCGCAAACAGCGGCAGCAGCACGAACAGCGTGGTGGGCACCGTGCTCAGGAACGCGTCCTTGAGCAAGTTGGGATCGCGCTGGATGCGCGTTATGTTCTCCTTGGCATCGCCCAGGGTTCCATTGATCCGTCCGTTGGCCGATTCCGGCAGCCAGTCCACCTCGACTGGATTGGACTCGGGATCCCAAGGCGTGCCGTTGAAATTGAAATCGCCATCGTCGCCGCTGTCTTCGGCCAGCGGCTCACCGGTGCGCTCGGACTCGCGGATGGCGTCGATGCGCCGCTGCGCGTCGGCGCTGATTTCCCGCGAAGCCACGTCCAGGCCGATGCCAACTCCCGGCACCTCCTCGGTTTCCTTGCGCGCCAGTGCCAGCTCAGCCAGCGCCTTGTCGCGAATGGCTTCCACCTCGGGCACGGTATCCGCGCTGACCAGCCGCGCCGTGTCCGAATCATCCTCGATCACAACGGCGTCCTGTCCCTCGTCGTCCACGCCGATATTGAAGCTCAGCTGCGCGGCGAAGAAAGCGAACAAGCTCAGGAACACGAACAGCCGCACCGGGCTGACGTAACGCACGCGCCGCCCGGCGAAATATTCCTTGCTCAAATAGCCGGGCTGGAACAGCAGCGGGCCGATGGTGCGCAGGATCCGCGAGTCGAGCCCGAACACCGAATCGAAGAAGTCGCCGAAGATGCTGCTGAAATGCCGCACCAGGCCTTGGGTGGGCTGGCCGCAGGAATAGCAGTGCTCGCCCAGCAGCAATTCGCCGCAGTTCTGGCACAGGCGCTTGGGAGTTTCTGCAGCAGCGTGGTCCGGGATCATGGTGGGCTCCAGCTCGGCAGCGGCTAATATAGCCGTCCAGCGGCTGGCGGCATTCCCCCATGAGTCACTCCCCAACCCGCGCGGCGCGCCTGCTGCGCGAGATGCGCATCAGCTTTGCGCTGGCTTTGCCGCTGGTGCTGGGGCAGGTCTCGTCCATGGCCATGAACATCGTGGACACCGTGCTGGCCGGCCGCCACGGGCCAGTGACGCTGGCCGCCGTGGGCGTGGGCAGCGCGGTGTGGTCGGTGGTGATCCTGGTGAGCATCGGCGTGCTGATGGCGGTGCCGCCGACCGTGGCGCAGCTCAATGGCGCGGGGCGTCGGCGCGAGATCGGCCCGGTGTTCCGGCAGGCGCTGTGGCTCGCGCTGGGGCTGGGGGTGGGCCTTTTCTTTGTCGTGCGCGGCGGCGCACTGGCGCTTACGCCCTTGGGCATCACCGCCGAGGCCCGGCCTGAAGCCGAGGCCTTCCTGCGCGCTATCAGCTGGGGCGCACCGGCGCTGGCGGTGTACTTCTGCCTGCGCAACCTCAGCGAAGGCATTGCCTGGACCAAGCCGACGATGGTGTTCGGCATCGGTGGTTTGGTGCTGCTGGCGCCGTTGGGCTACGCGCTGATGTTCGGGCTGGGTCTCGGCGCGGCGGGGCTGGGTTACGCCGTGGCGATCATCCTGTACTGCCAGGCGCTGGCGCTGGGCTACTACCTCTGGTGGGCGCCGCGCTTCGCCGATTTGGGCTTGTTCACCCACTTCGATCCCCCGCGCTGGGCGCCGATCCGCGAGCTGCTCGTGCTCGGCCTGCCGATGGGCGTGTCGGTGTTCATGGAAGGCAGTCTGTTCGTGGCCACGGCCCTGTTGATCGGCAAGCTGGGCACTACCCAGATGGCGGCGCACCAGATCGCCATCCTGGTGGCCAGTCTCTGCTTCATGGTGCCGCTGGGCGTGGCCATGGCGACCACGGTGCGGGTGGGCCACGCGGTGGGTGCCGGGGATGCGTCGGCGGTGCGCTGGTCGGCGGCTGGCGGCTACGGGCTGGCGATGATCGCGCAGACGCTGTCGGCGGTGGTCCTGGTGTTCGGCGCCACTTGGCTGGCAGGGCTCTTCACGCAGGACCCGGCGGTGATTGCCTTGGCCGGCCTGCTGATGGCGTATGCCGCCGTCTTCCAATACCCCGATGGCCTGCAGGCGATGTCGGCCGGCGCGCTGCGCGGCCTGAAGGACACGCGGGTGCCGATGTTCATCACGGTGCTGGCGTATTGGGGCCTAGGCCTGCCCTTGGGCTACTGGCTGGGGCTGTCGCGCGGCCAAGGCGCGCCGGGGCTGTGGATGGGCCTGATCCTGGGGCTGTCCGTTGCCGCTACCCTGCTGGGCTGGCGCTTCTGGCGCCTGGCGCGGCGGCCCCTGCCGCCGGTACACGTTACCTAAGGCGCATGCGGCCTTCACCGGGGCTGGGTATGCTGGCCTCTGGAATCCTCGGAGTCATCCCATGTCTGACACCCAGCCCGGCCCGATCCGGCGCGTCATCGGCGGCCTTTGGGGCGCCCTGAACTTCACCCGCCAGCTGGTCTTCAACCTGATTTTCCTGGTCATTGTTGCGCTGCTGATTGCGGCCATCTTCGCCAGCCCGTCGGTGCAGCCGCTGGAGGAGAAGACCGCCCTGGTGCTCGACCTCGAGGGCGTGCTGGTGGAGCAGTTCAGCTCGGCTCCTGTAGACCGGATCGTCAACGAATTGACCGGACAGGCCATGCCGGAGATCCAGCTGCGTGACGCCGTCCGCGCCATCAAGGCCGCCAAGGATGACGCCCGCATCGACCGCATCGTGCTGCTCACCGACGGCTTCAACGTGGCGGGCTTTGCCGCCATGCGCGAACTGGCCGCCGCGGTGCGTGACTTCCGCGCCGGCGGCAAGCAAGTGGTCGCGTACGCCACCAACATGGACCAGAAGCAGTTCTACATCGCCGCGCAGGCCGACGAGGTGTTCCTCGACCCGCAGGGCGGCGTGTTGATCGAAGGCTTCGGTCGCCATCGCCTGTATTACCGCGAAGGCCTGCAGGACAAGCTGGGCGTGGACGTGCACCTGTTCAAGGTGGGCGAATACAAGTCCGCCGCGGAACCCTTCATCCTTGACGGCGCCTCGCCCGAGTCTCGCGAGGCCGACATGTACTGGATGGGCGATATCTGGCAGCGCTTCGTCGCCGACCTGGCTAGCGCCCGCAAGATCAAGCAGCCGGCGCTGGAGGCGATGATCAACGAACTGCCCGCGCGCGTGCAGGCCGCCGGCGGCGACTTGGGCCAGCTTGCCCTGGACGAGAAGCTGGTGGATGGGCTCAAGACCAGCCAGGAAATGGAAGCGCTGCTGCTTGAGCGCGGCCAGGCCGACGCCGAGGGCGAAAGCTTCCGGCAGATAGATTTGGGCGCCTACCTCTCGCATCTGACGCGCGAAAACCTGGGCGTGGACAGCCGGCCGCAGGTGGCCGTGGTGGTCGCCCAGGGCGAAATCACCGATGGCGAACAGGCGCCGGGCACCGTGGGCGGTGAGTCCACTTCGGCCCTGCTGCGCCAGGCGCGCGAGGACGAGAACGTCAAGGCGGTGCTGCTGCGGGTTGATTCACCCGGCGGCGGCGTATTCCCGTCCGAGCAGATCCGTCGCGAAGTGGAGCTGACCAAGGCCGCGGGCAAGCCGGTGGTGGTGTCGATGGTGAACGTGGCGGCTTCGGGCGGCTACTGGATCTCGATGAACGCCGACCGCATCTTCGCCGACGAATCCACCATCACCGGATCGATCGGCATCTTCGGCCTGTGGATGACCGCGCCGCGCGCGCTGGAAAAAATCGGCGTGCGCGCGGACGGCGTTGGCACCACGCCGCTGGCGGGCGCCTTCGACCCTACCCGGCCGCTGGACCCGAACGTGGGCCTGCTGATCCAGTCGGTGATCAACAAGGGTTACGCCGATTTCATCGGCAAGGTGGCCGTGGCGCGCGGCAATACGCCGGAAGAAATCGACGTGCATGCGCGCGGCCGCGTCTGGAGCGGTGCGCAGGCGAAGGACCGTGGCCTGGTGGACGAAATGGGCGGGTTCGACGCCGCGCTGGCGCACCTGGCCGGGCTGGCGAAGCTGGAGGATGGCAAGTACGGCGTGAGCTACATCGAGAAGCCGCTGACGCCGTTCGAGCGCTTCGTGGTGGGCATGGGTGGCAACGCCAGGATGCACGGCGTGCTGCGCGTGCTGGCGCCGACGCCGTTGCTGCTGGACCGCCAGACCCTGGCCACGGTGGAGCGTGAACTCGCCTGGCTGGACCGCAGCGGCCGCACGCCGTACCGCACCGTGGCGCACTGCCTCTGCGCTTACTAACTCGCCGCCACTAGCCAAAAAAAAGCCCGGGCATGCCCGGGCTTTTTCTTGATTCAGCCGCCGGCGGCTTCGAGGGCTTCGCGGCGCTCGGCTTCGTCGGCGTCCTGGGTGGCTTGGACGTCCTTGGCCTTGTCCAGCGGTTCCTCGATGGCCTCGCGCAGTTCGGTGGCGGGCGGGGGTGGTTCCCGGGCGCCGCAGGCGGCCAGGCAGGCTGCGGTGAGTAGCAAGAGGGGAATGCGCAAGGGGCTGCTCCGGCGTGGGTTCCACGGCTATCCTACGCCCGGGCCGGAGGAGTGCGCGGATGAGCAGCCAACGCTGGCGGCTGGAGGGGCAGGTGGCCTTGGTGACCGGGGCCAGCGTGGGCATTGGCCGCGCCATCGCCGCCGAACTGCTGGGCCTGGGCGCCGACGTGCTGCTGGTCGCGCGCGATGCGATGCAGCTGGAGGCCACCCGCAGCGAGCTGGAGGAAGAATTTCCCGATGCCCAGGTGCGTGCCTTCGCCGCCGATGTCGCCGATGCCGAACAGCGCAGGGAAATTTTCGACTGGGTGGAAGACCTGGGCGACGGGCTGCAGATCCTGGTGAACAACGCCGGCAGCAATGCCCGGATGCCGGCCATGGACTACGCCGATGCGCAGTGGCGGGAGATCTTCGAAACCAACGTGTTCGCGGCCTTCGAGCTGAGCCGGTTCGCGTTTCCGCTGCTCAGCCAGCACGCGGCATCCAGCATCGTCAACGTCGGATCGGTGTCGGGCCTGGAGCATGTGCGCACCGGCGCGCCCTACGGCATGTCGAAGGCCGCGCTGCACCAGATGACCAAGAACCTGGCCTGCGAATGGGCTGAGGACGGCGTGCGGGTGAACGCCGTGGCGCCGTGGTACATCCGCACCCGCCGCACGTCCACGGCGCTGGCCGACGCCGACTATCTGGATGAAGTCATTGCCCGCACGCCGATGGGGCGGGTGGGCGAGCCCGAAGAAGTCGCGGCGGCGGTGGCTTTTTTGTGCCTGCCGGCGTCGAGTTATGTCACCGGCGAGTGCATCGCGGTGGATGGCGGCTTCCTGCGCTACGGGTTCTGAGCGCCGTCAGCCGCAGCTCACGCGCACGACCTGGTCCAGCCGCTGCACCTCCGAACGGCGGAAGGCTGCGGTGTTGCTGAACGCGTGCAGCGAATCCGAGCGCGCCCGCACCAGCATGGTCCGGTACTGGCTGCAGGCGCTGTTGTCCGAAAGCCGTACGCACGATTCGGTGACCCATCGGCAGCTGGCGGCACCGATCGGCGAGCGGCGCACGTTCCAGCCCAGCACCGACAGCGGCACGCAGCGCGTGTTGGAACGGCCGTCTTCGGTGAAGCGCACGGCGCCGTCGAAGTCGGTGCACTGGAACAGCGGCGGCGGCGGAATCCACGGCGCAGGTGGGGCCGCGCGCGCGGCGGCCGGGGCGGGCTCGGGTGCGCGGCGCGGCTCCGGTTCGGCGCGGGCCGGCCTCGGAGCGGGATCCTGCGGCCGCAGCATCTGTCGGGTGGTTTCCTTATTGTCGGCGGGGCAGGGCGTGTCGCGCAGGCTCACCTTTCCGGCAGCATCCTGGCACCGGAACACGGTGATCTCCGCCCGGGCCGGGGCCGCGGCGGCAGGGCCGACGCAGATCAGCAAAATGGCTAAGCTGGCGAAACCAAGCAGGCGCATGGCGGGATTCTCCGCCGCCGCCGCCGTCACTTCCAGCCCCGGACCCCGCCCATGCGCCTGCTGTTCATCCTGTGCCTGCTGTTCGCCCCCGCCGCCCAGTCGGCCATCCCCGCTGCGCCGCCGCGGGCCGAGGGCGAGGGCCCCTACCCGCAGCTGATCCTGCGCGGCGTCACCGTCATCACCGGCACCGGCGCACCGGCCTACGGGCCCGTGGATATCGTGATCGAAGGCGAGCGCATCACCGAGGTTCGCATCGTCGGCAGCGCCAATTCCGCCATTGACCCGGCCGGCCGACCCAAGCTTGCCGCAGGCGGCCGGGAAATGGACCTGACCGGCCACTACGTGATGCCCGGCCTGGTGGACCTGCACGGCCACATCGGCGGCGACGAGCAGGGCGTGACGGCGGAATACGTCTACAAGCTCTGGCTGGGCCACGGCATCACCACCATTCGTGACCCGGGCTGCGGCAACGGCATTGAATGGTGCGCGTCCGAGGCCCGCCGCAGCGCCGCCAACGCCATCACCGCGCCGCGGATATTCCCGTATGCGTTCTTCGGCACCGATCGCGATGCGCCCATCACCACCACCGAGCAGGCACGGCAGTGGGTGCGCGAAATGAAGGGCAAGGGCGCGCTGGGCATGAAGTGCTTCGGCTACCGCCCCGACATCCTGGAGGCCACTTTCGACGAGCTTAAAAAGCAGGGCATGCGCAGCGCCTGCCATCACGCCCAGCTGGACGTGGCGCGCGTGAACGTGCTCACCACCGCGCGCTGGGGCCTGACCACCATGGAGCACTGGTACGGTCTGCCCGAGGCGCTGTTCGACGGCCAGACCGTGCAGCAGTACCCGGCCGACTACAACTACCTCAACGAGCAGCATCGCTTCGGCGAAGCCGGCCGGCTCTGGGCCCAGGCCAGCGAGAAAGGCAGCCCGCGCTACGAAGCCGTGATCACCGAACTGCTGGCGCTGGACTTCACCCTGGACCCCACCTTCACCATCTACCAGGCCACGCGCGACCTGATGCGCGCGCGCCGCGCCGAGTACCACGACGCCTACACGCATCCGGCGCTGTGGGATTTCTTCACCCCCAACCGCGACAACCACGGCAGTTTCTTCTTCGACTGGGGCAGCGAGGAGGAGGCCGCGTGGAAGGACAACTACCGGCGCTGGATGGCCTTCGTGAACGACTACAAGAATCGCGGCGGCCGGGTGACGGTGGGCAGCGATTCGGGCTACATCTACAAGACCTATGGCTTTGGCACCATCGAGGAGCTGGAGCTGCTGCGCGAAGCCGGCTTCCATCCCATCGAAGTGCTGCGCGCCGCAACGCTATCCGGCGCCGAGGCGCTGGGCGCGGCCGATCGCATCGGCTCCATCGAGGCCGGCAAGCTGGCGGACTTGGTGATCCTGGCGGAGAACCCGCTGGCCAACCTCAAGGTGCTCTACGGCACCGGCCACATTCGCCTGGGCCCCGACGGCCAGCCCCATCGCGTGGGCGGCGTGCGCTACACCGTGAAGGGTGGCGTGGTGTACGACGCGCCGGCGCTGCTGGCCGACGTGCGCCGCATCGTGGCCGAGGAAAAGGCCAAGCGCGGTATCACCGTGTATCCGCAGCCGGGCGACTGAGCGCCAGGCTGCGGGGGCCGCGTTTCAGGCAGTTTTTCGCACGGCTTTCTTCGCTGCGGCTGCCGGCGCCTTCACCGCGGCTTTTTTCACGGCCTTCTTGGCGGGGGCTTTGCGGACGGCTTTCTTGGCGGTTTTCTTCGCCGCGGCCTTTTTTACGGCAGCCTTCTTCGGGGCCGTCGCCGGCTTGGCCGCTGCTGGCGCAGCCGCGGCCTTCTTGGCGGGGGCTTTGCGGACGGCTTTCTTGGCCGGGACCTTCTTGCCGAAACGGCCGCCCTTGCGCACCGGCTTGCCGGCGGCCAGCAGCGCCTCGCACTCGTCCTGGGTCAGGCTGGCGGGCTCGCGGTCCTTGGGAATCTTGCCGTTCTTCTCGCCGTCGGTGATGTAGGGGCCATAGCGGCCGTTGAGCACCTGGATCTCGGTGCCCGGGAAGACCTTTATGGTGCGGTTGGCGATCATCTCGATCTTGGCGCGCACGCGCTCCACCGCGTCCTCGAAACTGATGGTGTACGGATCGTCTTCCTTGCCCAGCGAAGCATAGGTGTCGCCCAACTTCACGAAGGGCCCAAAGCGGCCGATGGCCACGGTGACGTCCTGGCCCTCGTGCTGGCCCAGGCTGCGCGGCAGGTTGAACAGCGGCAGCGCATCTTCCAGCGAGATGGTGTGCATGCTGGTGCCCGGCCGCAGCGAGGCGAACTTGGGCTTGTCCTCGTCCTCGGCGGTGCCGATCTGCGCGAACGGCCCGTAGCGGCCCAGCCGCACCGATACCGGCTTGCCGGATTTTGGATCCACGCCCAGCACGCGCGAACCGCTGGCTTCGCCGCGGTCCACCGACTCGGTCTTTTCGTCCACCGTGGCCTTGAACGACTTCCAGAAGCGCTCCAGCAGCGGCACCCACGCCGCTTCGCCGGCCGCCACCGAATCGAGCTCGTCCTCGAGCTTGGCGGTGAAGTCGTAGTCCACGTACTGCATGAAGTGCGCGGTGAGGAACTTGGCCACCGCGCGGCCAACGTCGCTGGGCCGGAAGCGGCGGTTGTCCAGGTACACGTACTCGCGGTTCTGCAGCACCTGGATGATGCTGGCATAGGTGGAAGGACGGCCGATGCCGTACTCCTCCAGCGTCTTCACCAGCGAGGCTTCCGAGAAGCGCGGCGGCGGCTCGGTGAAATGCTGGTCGGTGTGGATGCTGCCCAGCGGGATGGACTGCCCGGTCTTCATCGGCGGCAGCTTGCGGCCCTCGTCGTCTTCATCGGCGGTCTTGGCATCCTTGCCTTCTTCGTACACGGCCAGGAAGCCCGGGTCGATCACCGTGGTGCCGCTGGCGCGGAAGCTGTGCGCGCTGCCCGCGGCCAGCTCCACCGACACGGTGTTCATGGTGGCGGGCACCATTTGCGAGGCCACGGTGCGCTTCCACACCAGTTCGTAAAGGCGGCGGGCGTCGTCATCCAGATACTTGGCCACCGACGACGGCGTGCGCAGGGCCGACGTGGGCCGGATGGCCTCGTGCGCCTCCTGGGCGTTCTTGCTCTTGGACTTGTACTCGTTGGGCTTGTCGGGCACCGCGCCGGTGCCGAAATCCCGGGCGATGACGTCGCGGATTTCACTGACGGCCTCGGCCGACAAATTCACCGAATCGGTACGCATGTAGCTGATGAGGCCTACCGCGCCCTCCTCGCCAATCGCCACGCCTTCGTAGAGCTTCTGCGCCACCCGCATGGTGCGCAGGGTAGTGAAGCCGAGCTTGCGCGCGGCTTCCTGCTGCAGGGTGGAGGTGATGAACGGCGGCGACGGCCGGCGCTTGCGCTCCTTGCTCACCACGTCGGTCACCCGCAGCGCGTCGCCGGCGGCGGCCACCAGCCGCGCACGGGCGGCTTCGGCAGTCTTGGAGTCGGTGATGGTGAACTGTTCGAACTTGGCGCCATCGAGCTTGACCAGCCGCGCGGTGAAGCCCTGCTGCGGGTGGTTGAGCTCGGCCTCCATGGACCAGTACTCGCGCGGCACGAAGGCTTCGATCTCCTCCTCGCGTTCGGTGATCATGCGCAGCGCAGGCGACTGCACCCGCCCGGCCGACAGGCCGCGCTGCACCTTTCGCCACAGCACCGGCGACAGGTTGAAGCCCACCAGGTAGTCCAGGGCGCGGCGCGCCTGCTGCGCATCCACCAAGTCGGTGGCCACCTGGCGTGGGTGGTCCACGGCGGCCTTGATGGCCCGTGGCGTGATTTCAGTGAACACCACCCGGTGCAGGGCTTTGCCCTTGAGCAGGCCGCGCTCCTTGAGAATCTCGGAGATGTGCCAGCTGATCGCCTCGCCCTCGCGGTCCGGGTCGGTGGCCAGGTAGATGGTCTGGGCGGCCTTGGCGGCCTTGGCGATGGCCTCGACGTGCTTCTCGTTCTTTTCGATCAGCTCGTAGCGCATGGCGAACCCGTGTTCGGGGTCCACCGCGCCCTCCTTGGGCACCAAGTCCCGGACGTGGCCGTACGAGGCCAGGACATGGAAGTCCTTGCCCAGGTACTTGTTGATCGTCTTGGCCTTGGCGGGCGATTCGACGATGAGGAGGTTCTTGGCCATGGCCGGGGGGTGCTCCGCGGCGCCCGGTTCCGGGACGCCAAGATGGCTCGGCCCGCGGGGGTCGCGGGCCGGGGTTCTTTTTTATTAAGGCACCAGCCCGGCCGGGACTGTCAAGCCGGGCTGACTGGGCCGGGGCCGGCCGTCGCCCGGTCCCGAGGCCGGGGGAAGCCCTAGCGGCAGTCCGCCGGGAGGGTCGCGCGCCGGGCCATTTCGCTGGTGCAGTACCAGCCGCCGTCGCTGTCGCGGCTTAGCCGGATGCGCTCGCCGGCCAGTGCCGGCGAGCCTGCGGCGGCCGACAACTCCAGCTCGATGAAGCACATCCCGGTGTTGGCCTCGCCCAGGCTGAGGCTGGCCACGGCGGCCAGGCTGGGCGTGAGCTGCAGCTCGGCGGCGTCCCGCGGGCAGCGGTCGGTATTGGCGATGAACTCGTCCACCTGCACCTGGATCGACCGCGCCTGGGTTATCGCTGCCAGTACTTTGGAACGGGTCACGTAGTCCTGGTAGGCCGGGACCGCGATGGCGGCCAGTATCGCCAGCAACAGCACGCCGGCCACCGCGACCACCACGGCGGCGATGAGGCAGCCGTTGGAGCGCTTGACTGGCGGCGGCGCAGCGGCAGGCAGGGGCGGAGGCACGGCCGCGGCGGGTGGGGCGGCCGGCAACTCCAATTCGTCCCGGCACTGGCCCAACGGCGTCCACTGGGCCAAGCCCTCGCGCCAAACCAGGCTGTCTTCGGCAAGCTGGCCCAAGCCATAGGCCAAGCCCAAGGCCCCCGCCGTGACCGGGCCTTGGCGGGTTTGCGTGCGATCCACGTAGTACCACTGGCTCATGCATGTCCCCTGCCGCAGCGACGAATCAATGCACGGCTTCGGGATCGTCCTCGAACATCTGGCTTTCCATCCAGGCGTAGGCCGCTTCCGACCCAGGCTGGTTGAACAGCACCATCAGGACCACCCATTTCAGGTCGTCCACGTCCACCTCGTCCTGGTCCAGGGCCATCACCCGGTCCAGCACCAGCTCGCGCTGGTCGGCGTCGATCACGCCGCTGTGCTCCAGGAACATCAGGAAACCGCGGCAGTCGATATCCAGGCGGTCGAGCTCAACGTCGGCATAAACCCGCACCGGCGTATTGAGCCGCGGCGAAGCCGCCACGGGACGCTGACGCGCAAGCTCATCGAGCCAGTCGAAGGCCTTGTTGATTTCCGTTGGGCTGAAGCCAGCCTGGATCAGGCCGTTCTGTAGCGAGTCGCGGTCCCGAACGGCGTCGGGATCGTCGTAGAAATAGTGTTCAAACAGGTAAAGCAGCACGTCAAGTATGGTTTCTTTCATTACCCTCAGCCTGCGCCATGGGCGCGGTGGGAAGGTCAGGACCGGCGGGTATAGCGACCATTGTCGGCAACCACGCGCCCGTCCAACTCCATTAGGACCAGCATGGAGGACAGGGCGGCCACCGTCAATCCTGTGCGAAGCACCAAGCCATCCATGCCGGTGGGGTCGTGACCCAGTGCCGACCACAGCCGGTTGTGGTCTTCATTGGCCGGCGGCTGTCCCGCGAGTGACTGCGCGCTGGCCGTTCCGGGGCTTGCCAGGAGCCGGCCGCGCAGGGCTTCGGCCAGGTCGGCGGCGGCCGGCCGCAGGGCCGCCACCACCTCGTCGGAGGATTCCACCAGGGCGGCGCCGTCGCGGATCAATCGGTGGCAGCCGCGCGCCAGCGGGTTGTCCAGCGAGCCGGGCAGGGCGAACACCTCGCGGCCAGCTTCGGCGGCCAGGCGGGCGCTGATCAGCGCGCCCGACTGCAGCGCCGCCTCCACCACCAGGGTGCCCAGCGCCAGGCCGGCAACGATGCGGTTTCGGCTGGGAAAGTGACTGGCGATGGCTGCGGTTCCGGGCGGATGCTCGCTAACCACCGCCCCGTCCCGGGCGATGCGTGCCATCAACTGGCGATTGGCGGCCGGGTAGCAGCGGTCCAGCCCGGTGGCCACCACGGCCACGGTGCGGCCGACGGCCAAGGCGCCCTCGTGGGCGGCGGTGTCGATGCCCTCGGCCAGGCCGCTGGTGATGGCCCAGCCGTCGCCCGCCAATTCCCGGGCGAACTGGCGCGCCCGCTCGCGACCCGCCGCGGAGGGGCGTCGGCTGCCCACCATCGCCACCTGAGGGTGCCAGAGCAGGTCGGCATCGCCGGCCAGGAACAGCGCCGCCGGCGGCGACGGCGCGCAGCGCAGCAGCGCCGGATAGTCGGCATCCCGCCAGCCCAGCAGCCGGTGGCCGGGCCGCGCCAGCCATTCCAGGTCGGCGTCCACGCGGCGGGCGTCGGGCGTGCGCAGGGCCATCCGGGTTTCCGCCGACAGGCCCATGCCGGCGCCATGCCTGGCGGCCGCCAGCGCGGCGTCGGCGTTTGGATGGGCATCAAGCAGCGCGCGCAGCACCGTTTCCGGCGTTCGGGCTCGAATGAGGATGAGCAGGGCGCGGTCGGAATTCACGGCCCCAATAGCATCGCGGCGCCCGAAGGCGCCGCGATGTAGGAAAAACTTACTCGGTGGCGTCGGGATGTTTCAGCGTGTCACCCGCATGTACCGGGCGGATGCCGTTCATCACCAGCGCGTAGCTGACCTTGTCGAAAGTGCGGAACACCATCAGATGTCCGACGAAATGGTCCGGCAGGTCCACCCGGTTGGAGTTGGCCATCATGTTGTTGCGGTGGGCCACGTTGTTGGGCTTGGCGATCCCGTCCTCCCAGATGGAGAAGGTATGGCCATTGCGGATACCGTCGCGGGCGCCGACCGAGACGGCCACCACCAGGTTGGGTCCGGACTGGATACCGTCGGCCACGGCCAGCACGTGAGCGTTCTGGGGGATGCTATCGGCGGCGCGGGGGCTGAACGTAAGGTCGTAGGGCTGTGCCTCGGAGGGCATCACGCGGTCGCCGATGCGGATCTCCCGGCCTTCCTCGCGCAGCAGGATCACCGCCACGTCGCCGTCTATCCGGATCACTTCGGCGGTGGCGTGGATCTGCAGTTCGTGCCCCAGGGTTTCACCGGTGGCCTCGCCGAAACCGCGCGGCACGGTCCAATGGCTGTGCTCAGGCTGGCTGCGGAAAGTCAGGTCCGAACGGCCCGGCTTCTCGCGGCGGTTGCCGCCACCAAAGATGTAGGTGGGACGCGCCAGGTCGACCACCATGCCGGGCGCAGCGCCCTGCAGGTCGCGGACATAGACCAACTGCCCGGCGGTGCTGCGCAGGCGGTCTTCTTCCAGGCCCACCACGTAGGCCAGGGTCCGGGCGTCTTCGACCACAGTGAACTGCTTGAGCAGGGGCTCGATGTCCGACAGCGGGATGGTGTTCACGGCCTCGCCAACGCGCGGGCCTTCGGACGTGATCACCGGCTTGCCGTCGATGTACACCAAGCTGAGCACGTCACCCGGAAAGATAAGGTGCGGGTTCTTCACCTGCGGGTTGGCCTGCCAGATCTCCGGCCACAGCCAAGGCTTGGTCAGGAACCGGCCCGCAATGTCCCAAAGGGTGTCGCCCTTCTGGACCGTGTAGGTGGTGGGATGGTCGCCGCGAAGCTCTGCCGCGATTCCGGCAGTGGCGAGCGTGAGCAACATGGCAGCGGTAACTGCAAGAAGCCGTTTAAGCATGGCGGCTATCCACCTGATTTCCCCGGAGACGTGGCAAGACTATAGCCCAAATGCCAAGCCTGAATGCAACCCCGCCGGGGGTATAATGAGTTGCCGGCCCCTTGAGGACCGGTCCCGACTTCCCCATCTCACCGTCCATGGCCAAGCTCCCCATCCTTGAATTTCCCGATCCGCGGCTGCGGACCGTCGCCAAACCGGTAGCCCAGGTGGATGACACCCTGCGCCGCCTGATCGACGATATGTTTGAAACCATGTACGACGCCCCCGGCATCGGCCTGGCCGCAACCCAGGTGGATGTGCACCTGTGTCTGCTTGTATTGGACGTAAGCGAGGACAAGACTCGGCCACTGGTCTTCATCAATCCCGAGGTCCTGGCCTCCGTGGGCAGCCAGGTCTACCAGGAAGGCTGCCTGTCGGTGCCCGGCATCTATGCCGACGTGAAGCGCGCCGACCAGGTGCACGTGCGGGCCCTGGATCGCAACGGCGAGGCCTTCGAAGTGCATGCGGACGGCCTGCTGGCGGTCTGCATCCAGCACGAGCTTGATCATCTGCTGGGCAAGGTGTTCGTGGATTACCTGTCGCCGCTCAAGCGCGAGCAGGTTCGCAAGAAGCTGGCCAAGCAGCAGCGCGACTCCGACGCGGCGGCCTGAGAGTGGCGCTGCGCATCGTCTTCGCCGGCACGCCCGGCTTTGCGGTGCCCTGCCTGCGCGTAGCCGCCGAGCGAGGCGAGGTGGTGGCCGTCTACACCCAGCCCGATCGGCCCGCCGGCCGCGGCCGCCAGCCTGCGGCTTCGCCGGTGAAAGTGGAGGCGCTGGCCCGCAGCCTGCCGGTCTTCCAGCCGGAAAACTTCAAATCCGCGGACGCGCGCCAAGCGCTGCAGGCGCTGGCGCCCGACCTGCTGGTGGTGGTGGCCTACGGCCTGATCCTGCCCCAGTCCGTGCTCGATATCCCGCGCATGGGCTGCTGGAACGTGCACGCCTCGCTGCTGCCGCGCTGGCGCGGCGCCGCACCGATCCAGCGCGCCATCGAGGCCGGGGATAGCGAAACCGGCGTGTGCCTGATGCAGATGGAAAAAGGCCTGGACACCGGCCCGGTGCTGCTGCAGTTGAGTACGCCAATCCACCCCAACGACACCGGCGGCAGCCTGCACGACCGCTTGGCCGCGCTTGGCGCCGAGGTCCTGGGCGATGGCCTGAAGCTGCT
>JANNQY010000042.1:0-5907 GCA_031400995.1 Lysobacteraceae bacterium | reverse complement strand
AGCTGGTCCAGCGGCGGGACCGGCTCGCCCATTTGTTCAAACGCGTGTGCGACGCAGCGGGTGATGCCCTGCGCCGAGTCAATCAGGGTGCCGTCGAGGTCGAGGAAGATGGCTGCCATGTCAGGCGGCGCGCGCCTTCAGCGCCACCACCGCCGGCAGCTCCTTGCCTTCGCAGAACTCCAGGAACGCGCCGCCGCCAGTGGAGATGTAGCTGATGCCGGCCTGCACGCCGTACTTGTCCACGGCGGCCAGTGTGTCGCCGCCGCCGGCGATGGAGAACGCGTTGGAATCGGCGATGGCGCGCGCCAGCGTCTCGGTGCCCTTGCCGAACGCGTCGAACTCGAACACGCCCACCGGGCCGTTCCAGATGACGCTGCCGGCGCGCTGGATGATGGCGGCGTAGCGCGCGGCGGTATCGGGGCCAATGTCCAGGATCATGTCGTCGGCGCCCACATCAGCCACGGCTTTGACGCTGGCCGGTGCATCCGCAGAGAAAGCAGCGGCCACCACCACGTCGGTGGGAATGGGAATCTCCGCGCCGCGCGCCTTTGCGTCGGCAAGGATCTGCCGCGCGGTGTCCAGCAGTTCGTGCTCGCACAGCGACTTGCCCACCGGGTGGCCCACCGCGGCAATAAACGTATTGGCGATGCCGCCGCCCACGATCAGCTGGTCCACCTTCGCCACCAGGCTGCCCAGCAGGGCCAGCTTGGTGCTCACTTTGGAACCGCCGACGATGGCCACCAGCGGCCGCGCCGGCGCCAGCAGCGCCTTGGCCAGCGCGTCGAGCTCCGCCATCAGCAGCGGGCCGCCGCAGGCGACTTTCGCGAAACGGATGGCGCCGTGGGTGGAGGCTTGCGCGCGGTGCGCAGTGCCGAAGGCGTCCATGACGAAGACGTCGCACAGCGCGGCGTACTTCTTCGACAGCACCTCGTCGTCCTTGGCCTCGCCCACGTTCATCCGGCAGTTTTCCAGCAGCACCATCTGGCCCGGCTGCACGGAAACGCCATCGGTCCAGTCGCGCAGCAGCGGCACGTCCCGGCCCAGCAGTTCGGACAGACGCGCAGCCACCGGCGCCAGCGAATCCTGCTGCGTCCACACGCCTTCCTTCGGGCGCCCCAGATGCGAGGTCACCATCACGGCGGCGCCTTTCTCCAGCGCCAGGCGGATCGTGGGCAGGGCCGCGGTGATGCGCTGTTCGGAGGTGATGTGGCCGTCCTTGACCGGCACGTTCAGGTCTTCGCGGATCAGCACGCGCTTGCCGGCCAGATCCAGGTCGGCCATACGAAGGATGCTCATGCGTTGCTCCGAAGTCGGTAAGCCGGCATTTTCCCCCGCGCCGCACCCCCGGGGCAAACCCGGCAGCGGCGTGGGACAATGGGCGATGCCTGCACTGAAGCTTCCGCCGCCCACCCTGGAAGGCCCGCGCGTGCGCCTGCGCCCGTATCGGGCCGACGACGCGGAGGCGATTTTCGCGGTCTACAGCGATCCGGCCGTGACCCGCTACTGGAGCTTCCCGCACTGGACGGATCTGGCCCAGGCCCGGGCCTATCTGGCCGAACGGCTGTCCTGGGAGACCCCCGCGGTGTACGCCTGGGCCGTCGCCGAGCGCGACAGTGACCGACTCATCGGCACCACCACGCTGTTTTCCCTGCACGGCCCGCAGCATCGTGCCGAGGTGGGCTTCGCGCTCTCAGCGGCCATGCAGGGCCGCGGCCTGGCCGGCGACGCCGTGCGCCAAGCCATCGCGTTTGCCTTCGACACCCTGGGCTTGGAGCGCATCGAGGCCGACGTGGACCCGCGCAACCTGCCCTCGTGGCATCTGCTCGAGCGCCTGGGCTTCCAGCGCGAGGGCCTGCTGCGCAACCGCTGGCGCGTGAACGGCGAGGTTTGCGATTCCTATCTGTACGGCCTGCTGAAGCAGGACCATGCGGCGGGCGCGAAATGAGCACGCCCGCTGACCTGGCCCTCGCGCTGGCGGCGCTGCGGCGCGGCGAGGCCATCGGCCTGCCCACCGAAACCGTTTACGGGCTGGCGGCGGATGCCTCGCGCCCGGACGCCGTGCGCCGAATCTTCGCGCTCAAGGGCCGCCCGGCCGACCATCCCCTGATCGTGCATATCGCCGACGCCGACCAACTCGACCGCTGGGCGCGCGACGTGCCTGACGCCGCGCGAACGCTCGCCGCTGCGTTCTGGCCCGGCCCGCTCACGCTCATTCTTCGCAAGCAGGCCGACGTGCCCGACGAAGTGACCGGCGGCCAGCCCACCGTGGGCCTTCGCTGCCCGGACCATCCGCTGGCGCTGGCGCTGCTGCGGGCCTTTGACGGCGGCCTGGCGGCGCCGTCGGCCAATCGCTTCGGCCACGTCAGCCCCACCACGGCCGCGCACGTGCGCGACGAGTTCGGCAGCGCCGTGCCGGTGGTGCTGGACGGCGGCGACTGCGCGGTGGGCATCGAAAGCACTATCCTGGATCTCTCCGGCGACGCGCCGCGCATCCTGCGCCCGGGCCGAATCACGCGCGCGCAGATCGAAGCGCTGGTCGGGGCCGTCGGCGAAGGCAGCGATGCCCTGAGCCCGCGCGCGTCGGGCACGCTGGATGCGCACTACGCGCCGCGCACGGCGCTGATGCTGCTGCGCCGCGAAGCCATCGCGGCCGAAGCCCACGAACAGCAGGTGCTGGGCAAGCGCGTTGCCGTGCTGGCCCTGGGCGAATTGCCGGCAGACCTGCCCGGCATTGCCCTGCCCGCCAGCCCCGAGGCTTATGCGCACGGTCTTTACGCCGCGCTGCGCTCGCTCGATGCGCTCGGCGCGAACCTGCTGCTGGCCGAGACGCCGCCCGACTCCAGGCAATGGCTAGCCGTCAACGACCGCCTGCGGCGCTCGGCGGCGGGTGCTGCGCATCCGCCCCTTGTGGGAGGGACTTCAGTCCCGATGCTCTAACCCCTGTGGGAGGGACTTCAGTCCCGATGCTCTTGGCCAGGAGCAATCGGGACTGAAGTCCCTCCCACACGGGGCGATGGCTTTACTTCGCAGCCACAAGCGCCAGCGTGGTGTCGAGCATGCGGTTGGAGAAGCCCCACTCGTTGTCGTACCACGAGCACACCTTCACCAGCGTGCCGCCCATCACCTGGGTGAGGGTGCTGTCGTAGATGGAGCTGCGCGGGTCATGGTTGAAGTCAATCGATACCAGCGGCTGGGTGTTGAACCCGAGTATCCCCTTGAGCGCGCCCTCGGAGGCCGCTTTCACCACCGCGTCGATTTCTTCCTTGGTGGTCTCGCGCGCGGCGACAAACGACAGGTCCACCACCGACACGTTGATGGTGGGCACGCGCATCGAGAAACCGGTGAGCTTGCCGTTGAGCTCGGGCAGCACCAGGCCCACCGCGGCGGCAGCGCCGGTCTTGGTCGGGATCTGCGAATGGGTGGCCGAACGGGCCCGGCGCAGGTCGCTGTGGTAGACGTCGGTGAGCACTTGGTCGTTGGTGTAGGCGTGGATGGTGGTCATCAGGCCATGCACGATGCCGATCTTTTCGTGCAGCACCTTGGCCAGCGGGGCAAGGCAGTTGGTGGTGCAGGATGCATTCGAAATGACGGTGTCGGACGCCTTGAGCGTGCCGTGGTTGACGCCAAAGACGATGGTGTTGTCCACGTCGCTGCCGCCCGGGGCCGAGATGATCACTTTCTTCGCACCGGCGGCGATGTGCGCCCCCGCCTTGGCCTTGGTGGTGAACAGGCCCGTGCACTCGAGCACCACGTCCACGCCCAGCGCGGCCCAGGGCAGCTTGGACGGATCGCGTTCAGCGCACACCTTGATGCGGTCGCCATTCACCACCAGGTCGCCACCATCCACTTCAACAACGCCCGGGAACTTGCCGTGGGCGGTGTCGTACCGGGTCAGGTGCGCATTGGTCTCGGCGTCGCCCAGGTCGTTGATGGCCACGATCTGGATTTCGTGGGTGCGCTGGGCTTCGTAAAGCGCACGCAGGATGTTGCGGCCGATGCGGCCGTAACCATTGATCGCAACCTTGACGGACATACAGGCTCCTGGAACCGGCTGGGCCGGCGGAAAGGGGGTAAGCCCGGCATTTTAGCAACCCCGGGGCCGCAGTCCCAGCGGCGAGCGATTTGACCACGCTCAAGTGACCGCGCCTGACACGGCGGCAGACTGGCGGCAGTTACCCACTGGAGACCTGCCATGAAGACCCTGCGCCCGCTTGCCCCCATCGCCGCTGCCGCGGCCCTCCTGCTGTCCACCCCGGCCCTGGCGCTGGATGCCGGCGACTGGACCTTCGGGCTGGGTGCCCACGTGGTGGCCCCCAAATCCGACAACGGCAGCCTGGCCGGCGGCACCCTGGATGTCGACGTGGGCAACGACACCATGCTCACCTTCACGGGCGAGTATTTCTTCAGCCCGAACCTGGGCGTGGAGGTCTTGGCGTCGCTTCCGTTCGAGCACGACATCGACCTCAACGGCGTGCGGGCCGGCTCCACCAAGCACCTGCCGCCCACGGTGAGCCTGCAGTACCACTTCACCGGCAGCGAGAAGGTCAAGCCCTTCGTCGGCGCCGGCGTGAACTACACGATCTTCTTCAGCCAGGAGACCACCGGCCCGCTGGCCGGCACCGACCTGGACCTTGAAAACTCCTGGGGCCTGGCGGCGCATGCGGGGCTGGACTTCGCGGTGGGAAGCAACAAGTGGCTGCGCGTGGATGCGCGCTGGATCGACATCGACACCGACGCGAGCGTGAACGGGGCCGACGTGGGCACGGTGAACATCGACCCGATGGTGTACGGCGCCGCCTTCGTCTGGCAGTTCTGAGCCCCGGAAGGTGGCCAGCTTCACGGCCGCTGGCGTAAAGTCGGCGGCCATGAAACGACTGATTTTCGCGCTACTCCTGCTGGTATTCGCGGCGCCGGCCCTGGGCTGGAGCAAGCAGGGCCACCAACTGGTGGGCGAACTCGCCCAATCCGACCTGACCCCGGCGGCGCGTGCGGAAGTGGCCCGATTGCTGGCGGGCGAGCCCGAACCGACTCTGGCCGGCGTCTCCATCTGGGCCGACGAGATCCGCGCCGAGGGCAATGAACTCGGCGAGCGCAGCCGCCGCTGGCACTACGTCAACTTCGCGGGGCAGGGCTGTGACTACGTGCCAGCCCGCGACTGCCCCGATGGCAATTGCGTCATCGGCGCCATCAATGCCCAGCGCGCCATCCTGGCCGACCGTCGTCAAGCGCTGCAGGCACGGCGCGAGGCGCTGAAATTCCTCGTGCATTTCGTCGGCGATGCGCACCAGCCCCTGCACGCCGGCTACCGCAACGACCGCGGCGGCAACGACTTCCAGGTGAACTACCGCGGCAAGGGTGCGCCCGACGGGGAAGGCACCAACCTGCACGGCGTCTGGGACTATTGGCTGCTGCGCAGCGCCAACCTGGACAACGCCGGCTATGCGGCGCGACTGCGCAAGCTTGCCCTGCCCGCCGACCCCGCGCGCGCTTCAGACACGCCGGCAGCGGCTTGGACGATTGAATCTTGCCGCCTGATCACCAGCGCCTCGGTCTACCCGGCCAAGCGCCGGATCACCGATGCCTACCTCGACTTGCACCGACCCACCGCGGAAGTGCGCGTGCGCCAGGCCGGTGCGCGGCTCGCGGCGCTCCTGAACGCCACGCTGGATCCCGCCGGCTGACATGCCCGCGATGGGCGAGATGGGATGGATATTGGCCGGGCTGTTCCTGCTCGTGGCCATCCTGTATTCGTCGGTCGGCCACGCTGGTGCCAGCGGCTATCTCGCGGCCATGGCACTGCTGGGTTTCGCCCCCGAACAGATGCGGCCCACCGCTCTGGCGCTGAACCTGCTGGTGGGCGGCATCGGTTTGGTGCGTTTCTCGCGCGCCGGCCTGGTGGATCCGCGC
>JANNQY010000041.1:0-3606 GCA_031400995.1 Lysobacteraceae bacterium | reverse complement strand
TGTGGGAGGGACTTCAGTCCCGATGCTCCAACTGTAGGAGGGACTTCAGTCCCGATGCTCCCGCAGCAACGGGACTGAACTCCCTCCAACAAGAAATGCGTGGCTACGGCGTGGCGGGGAAGACCACCACATGGGCCAGGTCGGGGCGCACGCGCACCACGTCGCCAGGCTGCCGCTGCTGGTGGCTGGGGAACAGCGCCACCAGGGCCGTGCCGTCGGCCAAGCGCAACGTATGCAGGGTGTCGGCGCCGCGGAAAGCGATGGCGCTCACCGTGGTCTCGATGCCATCGCTGCCGCTTGGCGCCAGGTCGTCCGGGCGCAGCAGCACGCGCACCGCGCTGCCCACCGCGTAGGGCAGGGCGCCGGTCACCGTCAATTCGCCCAGCGCCGTGGCCACGCGCCCGCCCGCCATCACGCGAGCCGGCAAAAACCGCCCTTCGCCAACGAATGACGCCACGAACGGCGTCGCTGGCTCGTGGTAAAGCTCGTAGCCCGGAGCCCACTGCAGCAGCCGGCCCGCGTCCATCACGCCCACGGTGTCGGCAAACGCGAAGGCTTCCTCCTGGTCGTGGGTGACCAGCAGCGCGGCGATGCCCAGGCGCTTGAGCAAGCTGCGCAGGTCGTCGCGCAGGCGGCCGCGCAGGTCGGCATCCAGGCTTGAAAAGGGCTCGTCCAGCAACAGCAGGTCGGGCCGCGGCGCGAGTGAACGGGCCACGGCAGCGCGCTGCTGCTGGCCGCCGGACAATTCGTGCGGGTAGCGATCCGCCAGGCCTTCCAGATCAAGCAAGGCCAGTGCCTGGGCAACGCGTTCACGGCGCGCCCCCGACGCCAGCAGATGCAGCCCGAAGCCGACGTTGTCGGCCAGGTTCAGGTGCGGAAACAGGGCGAGGTCCTGGAATACGAAACCCAGGCCGCGTTTCTCGGGCGATAACGCCAGCGCGTCGACGCCGCGCAGCCGCAGCGCGCCTGAGTCCGGCGCATGGAAGCCGGCGATGGCGCGTAAAAGAGTGGTCTTGCCGCAGCCGCTGGGGCCCAGCAGGCAGCCCAGTTCCCCGGGCTGCAGCGTGAGCGATAGCTGGGTGACAGCCGGCTGCCCTGCGTAGGTGCAGGACAGCCGGTCCAATTCAAGAAGCGCTGCCGCCATCAGTTCATCTGGCTGGCGACGAAGTCCCAGTTCACCAGGTTCCAGAAAGCTTCCACGTACGTCGGGCGCGCGTTGCGGTAGTCCACGTAGTAGGCGTGCTCCCAGACATCGCAGGTGAGCAGGGCCTTGTCGTTGCCGGTGAGCGGCGTGGCGGCATTGGGCGTGCTGACCAAGGCCAGCGAGCCGTCCGGACGCTGCACCAGCCAGGCCCAGCCCGACCCGAAGGTGGTGAGTGCGGTCTGGGTGAACTGTTCCTTGAAGGCCGCGAACGAACCGAAGGACTTGGTGATGGCCTCGGCCAGCTTGCCGCTGGGCTCGCCGCCGCCGCTGGGCTTGAGGCAGTTCCAGTAGAACGTGTGGTTCCAGACCTGGGCGGCGTTGTTGAACATGCCGCCCTGGGCCTTGCGGACGATGGCTTCCAGGTCCAGCGCCTCGAAATCGGTGCCCTTGATCAGGTTGTTGATGTTGGTGACATAGGCCTGGTGGTGCTTGCCGTAGTGGAAATCGATGGTTTCGCCCGAAATGTGCGGCTCAAGCGCGGTGCGGTCGTAGGGCAGGGCAGGCAGTTCGATGGCCATGGGGATCTCCGGTAGCGAGGGGCTGGGCGCCGAGCGATGGCGCGTTGGACGTATAATTCTAGCGCTAACGCACGCCTGTCTCCGGCGCGCGTCCTGAACGGAGTTTTCCATGAGCGTGCTGGACCGCATCAAGGCCGAGGTAGAAGGCCATCCGATCGTGCTTTTCATGAAAGGCACCCCGCAATTCCCGATGTGCGGCTTCTCCAGCCGCTCAGTGCAGGCGCTCAAGACTGCCGGTGCCACCAGTTTCCATAGCGTGAACGTGTTGGCCGACGCCGACGTGCGGGCCAACCTGCCGCGCTATTCGGATTGGCCCACCTTCCCGCAGCTCTTCATCAACGGCGAGCTGATTGGCGGTTGCGACATCACGGTGGAACTGCTCGACAGCGGAGAGCTGGCGCGCATGGTGGCCGAGGCCCAGAAGCCGGCATGAATCCTGCGGCGGGCCCGCTGCCCGAGGTTCCCGCCGGTGCGCTGGCTGGGCGCACGGTGCTGGTGACCGGCGCCCACGGCGGCCTGGGTGCCGAAGCGGCCAAGGCCTGCGCGCGCGCCGGCGCCTCCGTGGTGCTGTTGGGTCGGCGGGTACCGAAGCTGGGCCGCGTTTACGACGCCGTGAAAGCCCTGGGGCCCGAGCCGGCCATCTACCCGATGGATCTGGCCGGCGCCGACCCGGCCGACTACGCCGCGCTGGCCGAAAAAGTGGCGGCCGAACTGGGCGGCCTGCACGGCCTGCTGCACTGCGCCGCCGAATTCAACGGCCTGGCGCCGCTGGAGGCCACGGACGCCGAGGCCTTCGTGAGAACCCTGCATGTGAACCTCACCGCGCCTTGGCTGCTGACCCAGGCCTGCCTGCCCTGGCTGCGAAAGTCCGGGGATAGCGCCGTGGTGTTCGTCACCGACGAGCCCAGCCGCGTGGGCAAGGCCTACTGGGGTGCCTACGGCTTGTCCAAGCTGGCCCTCGCTGCGCTGGTGGGCCAGCTGGGCGCCGAAACCGCGTCGAGTCCAGTGCGGGTATCGGGCCTTGAGCCCGGACCCATGCGCACCGACCTGCGCGCCCGGGCCTACGCCGACGAGGCCCAGCTGCGGGTGCCGGCGCCGGCCGCCTACGCGGCGGCGTGCGTGCACCTGCTTTCGCCGGCGGGCGCCGAACACCGCGGCCAGGTCTGGGCGCCCCGGGCAGCCGCATGACCACCCTGTCGGCCGCCCTGCTGCTGTTCCTGATCCTGGACCCGCTGGGCAACATTCCCATTTTCCTGGGCCTGCTGCAGCCGCTGTCCTCGCGGCGTCGGCGCATCGTGCTGGCCCGGGAGCTGGTGATCGCGCTGGTGGTGCTCCTGCTGTTCCTCTGGGGCGGACAGTACCTGCTGGAGCTGATGCACCTGCGCCAGGAGTCGGTATCCATCGCCGGCGGTATCGTGCTGTTCCTGATCGGCCTGAAGATGATCTTCCCCACTGGCGAGGGCATGTTTGGCGAGACCCCCGAGGGCGAGCCCTTCATCGTGCCCTTGGCCATCCCATTGGTGGCTGGCCCCTCGGGTATGGCCGCCGTGATGCTGCTCGGCACCCAGGAGCCCGGGCGGATGGCCGACTGGACCCTGGCCCTGGTCCTGGCCTGGCTGGGCACGGCGGCCATCCTGTTCTCGGCCACCACCCTCTACAAGGTGCTGGGCATGCGGGTCCTGGTGGCGGTGGAGCGGCTGATGGGAATGCTGCTGGTGGCACTGTCGGTGCAGATGTTGCTGGACGGCGTGGCCACTTACTTTAGGGCTTCCCCCGCGCTGTGACACTCGGCGCCAATCTGTCACCTGAATGACATGTGACCCGGCTAGGGTGTTAAACTCTCGTTAGTTACTCAAAAGCAGGGTTGACCACCATGACCAATCG
>JANNQY010000040.1:0-1681 GCA_031400995.1 Lysobacteraceae bacterium | reverse complement strand
CCCTCCACCGCTTCAATCGTGGGCCCCGGCGTGGAGCCGTTGTAGCCCCAGCAGATGGCCTTCGACCCCGGCGCAAACTCGTGCTCGAACTCCTCGGCGACCAGATGGAACTCCTTCACCCCGTCGTTCATGCGGTGCGGCAGGGTCCAACCGTTGAGCGTGCGCACGGTGCCGGCGCGCGGCCGGGAAACCGGCGGTGCCTCGGGTGGCGCGGCCGGTTCGGGCATCGGGCCCATGTCGTGGCCTTCGTGGCTTTGCGCACGCACGGTGGCCGTGGCTGCCGTGCTCACCAAGCCAGCGCCGGCGCCCAAGAGAATATTGCGTCGCGTGATGTTCATGGCGTCTCTCCGTGGCCGCTGTGGTCTTCTTCCGGGGCATCGTCGCTCTTATCGGGATCGTCGGCCGGCGGCGCATGGCGGGAGTGATCCACGGGCGCAGGCGCAGCGGGCATGTCGTGCCCGCTGTGGTCCATCGCCGGCATCGCCGCGTCGGACGGATTGCCCAGGATGTCTTCGACATTGGGGGTGCGGGCCTGCGCCTGGCGGTCGCTGGGCAGGCGCTGGCCGACCGCGCGCATCAGCTCCACCCGGGCCAGCCAATAGTCGCGCACGGCCTCCAGGTAGCCCTGGTAGGCGTCGTACTCCTGCACCTTGGCCTGGATCAGCTCGAACACGCCGATGAGCATGAAGTTCTGCTCCTGCTGGCTGCGCTCAACCACTTTCTCGCGCTGCGGGATCAGCAGCTCGCGGTGGATGGCGACCACCTTGGCCAACTCGCGCACCTCTTGCGCACCCAGGCGAATGGCGCCATCCACGCGCAATTCTGCGATCGCGACGCGCGCGCGCGCTTCCGCCCACAGCGCCTCCGCCCGGGCGACCTTCGCCTGCCCCTGGTTGAAGATTGGCAGCTCCAGGTCCAGCGTGGGGCCACGCAGGCGGCTGCCTTCGGCGGTGTTCTCGCGCTCGTAGCCAATCTCGCTGCCGCCCAGCCAGCGCAGCCGCCGCGTGATGCCGAGGGCGTCGGCCAGGATCAGGGACTGCTGGCGCGCGGCCATCAGCTCCAGGCTGCTGCTGCTCGCCAGTTCGGCCAGTTGCGCGGGGTCGTCTTCCGTCGCCACCGGCAGCGGCAGGCGGTCACTGGTGGCCCAGTCGGCCTCGTCGCCACTCAGGCCCACCAGGGTGTTGAGCATCAGCCGCGCGCGGCTGGCTTCGGCGCGCGCGCGCCCGGCGGCGATGCGCGCTTCGCTGGACGCCGCCTGCTCCTGCTTGAGCTGCAGCTCGCTGATGTTGCCGGCGTCGTAAAAACGCTGCGCCAGTTCCGCCGAAGCCTCGCCGCCTTCGGCCACCGCGGCGCGCAGGTCGGCCACCTGTTGGGCGCCCACGTAGCGGAACCAGGCCGCTTCCACGTCCGCCGCCACGCCCAGCACCGCGCCGGCGATTTCCAGCGTGGCGCGGTCGAACTCCGCCGCCGCCAGGCGACGGCGCGCGGGCAGCACCAGCAGATCAGCCAGCGGCAGCGTGATGCCCACCAGCTGGTCGTTGCCGTCGCCCGGGTCCAGCGACTGCCGCGAAAGCGACAGCGTGGGGTTGGCCACCTCCACCGCCTCGAGCACTTCGGCGCGCGCCAGCCCCAGCCGCGCGTATTCCTGCTGAAGACGCGGGCTGCGCAGCATGGCGACGCG
>JANNQY010000039.1:0-5878 GCA_031400995.1 Lysobacteraceae bacterium | reverse complement strand
GGCAATCTGATCCACCTCAACGAGCGCGAGTGTTCGGCCCAGCGGCGCTATCAAAAGGTGCTGGAGGAGTCACCGTCGCCCTTCCTCACGCCCGCGCTGCGCGCGCAGATGGGCGCGGCGGCCGTGGAAGCCGCGCGCGCCATTGACTACGTCAACGCCGGCACCGTGGAGTTCATCGTCGGCCCCGAGGGTGATTTCTACTTCATGGAAATCAACACCCGGCTGCAGGTGGAGCATCCGGTCACTGAGCTGGTCACTGGCCTGGACCTGGTGGAATGGCAGCTGCGCGTGGCCGCCGGGGAAGCCCTGCCGCTGCGCCAGGACCAGGTGCCCCGCCACGGCCACGCCATTGAAGTGCGGCTGTATGCCGAAGACCCGGCGCAGGGCTTCCTGCCGGGTTCTGGCCGGCTGGAGACCCTGAGGCTGCCGGCCGAATCGGCGCACGTGCGGGTGGATGCGGGCGTGGTGCAAGGCGACACCGTCAGCATTTTCTACGACCCCATGATCGCCAAGCTGATTGTCTGGGACCGGGATCGCGCGCAGGCGCTGGCCCGCCTGCGCGAGGCGCTGGCGCAGTGCGAAGTGGTGGGCCCGAAATCGAACGTGGAGTTCCTGGAGAAGCTGGTGCGCCACCCGCGCATCGTCGACGGCAGCATCCACACCGCTTACCTCGATCGCTACCTGGACGAAGTACTGCCGCGCGACGAAGCGCTGCCGCCCGCGCTGCTGGCGCTGGCCGCCACGGCGGCGCTGCTGCACGACGAGGCCCACACCCGCCGCGTGGCCGCCGACAGCGGTGATCCGCATTCGCCCTGGGCCATTGCCGATGGCTGGCGCCTGGGGCACGCCGGCGAGCGCCTGCTGTGCTTCCTGCACCAAGACCAGCGGATTGAACTGCACGCGCGCGGCAGCCAGGGCAGCTACCAGCTGCTGGGTGCGGGCGCGCCGATGCAGGTTCGCGACGCCCATTTTGCCAATGCGGCGATTAGCGCCGATGTGGACGGCCGCCAGGCGCGCGGCGGCGCGCACGTGGATGCCGCGTCGGTGAGCGTGCATGACGGCGAGCGCCGCCTGCGGCTCGAACGGGTGCCGGCCTTCCGTTTCGAAGACCAGGCGGCGCAGGGCCGCGGCGACCGGCTACTGGCGCCCATGCCCGGCCGCATCGTGCTGGTCAAAGCCCTGCCCGGCCAGGACGTGGCCGAGGGCGAGGAGCTGCTGGTGATGGAGGCGATGAAGATGGAGCTGAGCCTGCGTGCGCCGCGCGCGGGCACCGTGGCGGCGGTGCAGGTAGAAGCGGGCGACTTCGTCGACGCTGAGGCCGTGCTGCTGCGGCTGGAGCTGCCATGAGCGCTCCCGCGGCCGTGCGCATCGTCGAGGTCGGACCCCGCGACGGCCTGCAGAATGAAAAAACCTGGATCCCCACGGCCGCAAAGATCGAGTTGATCAACCGGCTCTCGGCCACCGGCCTGCAAAGCATCGAAGCCACCAGCTTCGTCAGCCCCAAGTGGGTGCCGCAGTTGGCCGATGCCGCCGAGGTCTTCGCCCGCATCACGCAGCGGCCCGGCGTGGCCTATCCGGTGCTGGTGCCCAACCTGCAGGGTTACGAACGCGCACGGGCCGCGGGCGCCCGCGAAGTGGCGGTGTTCACTGCGGCCTCGGAAGCGTTCAGCCAGAAAAACACCAATGCCAGCATTGACCATTGCATCGAGCGCTTTGCGCCGGTGCTCGAGCGCGCGGCCGCCGATGGCGTTGCGGTGCGCGGCTACGTTTCCACCGTGCTGGGCTGCCCTTACCAAGGCGACGTGCCGCTGGCCGACGTGGTGCGGGTGGCGCGGCAGCTGCACCGGGCCGGCTGTTATGAAATTTCCCTGGGCGACACCATCGGCATGGGCACGCCCGGCAAGGCGCGGGCCATGCTGCGGGCGGTAGCGGCCGAGGTGCCGATGGCGGCGCTGGCGGTGCATTTCCATGACACCCGGGGCCAAGCTTTGGCCAACTTGCTTGCCTGTCTGGAAGAAGGCGCTGCGGTGGTGGATTCCGCCGTGTCCGGCACTGGCGGCTGCCCCTACGCTCCCGGCGCCAGCGGCAACGTGGCCAGCGAGGACGTGGTGTTCATGCTCCACGGCATGGGCGTGGCCACGGGCGTGGACCTGGCCGCGCTGGTGGACACCGGGCGCTGGCTGGCCCAGTTGCTGGGCCGTCCCTCGGGCAGCAAGGTGAGCCTGGCCAGCGGGTGACGCTTTACGGCGAGGGCCGCGGTGTATGCTGCCCCGACTCCAAGGATGTCCGGTCACCGTCGGCATGGAACCAGAAAGCCAGCACAGCGACGGCGCGGCCGACACCGCAGCGGCAGCGCGTCCGCGTGCCGAGGATGCGCTGGTAACCCGGCTGGAATGCCTTATCAACCAGGCTGGCGCAACCGCCGACCCGGTCTTTCTTTCCGAACTATTGGCCCTGCTGCACGGCCTGCAGCGCGAGGCCGACAGCCTGCGCCTGCGCTACGACAGCCTGTTCAACGCGGTGCCCGACCCGGTGAGCATCCTGGACGCCGAGGGCCGCATCCTCGACCTCAACCGGGCCGGCGAGCTCGCCTACCAACGCCCACGAAGCGAGATCGTCGGCCAACTGGTGCACGTGATCAACCCCGACTTGCCCCAGGACCACATGGCGCCGGTGATGGCGGTGCTGTCGCGCGATGAAACCTACGTGGTGGAAGTGAACAACCTGCGGGCGGACGGCACCTCGTTCCCGGTGGAGGTGCATTCGGCCACCATCCACGACGGCCCGCACCGGCACGTGATCGCGGTGGCGCGCGATTTAAGCCGGCGCCGCGAGGCCGAGCTCAACTACCACGCGCTGCTGGTGGCTATCGACAAGGGCGTGCTGTTCCAAGGCTTCGACGGCCGCATTCTCTCGGCCAACCCGGCGGCACACCGCATCCTGGGCCTGGACGAGGGACTGGACGCCGGCGCCGGACTGCGCTTCGACGATTGGTTGGTGGTGGACCACCGCGGCTATCCCATCAGTTTTCGCGACATGCCGCCGGTGCGGGCGCTGGTCTCGGGGCAGATCGTCGAGAGCACGCTGCTGGGCCTCTACCACCACCGCCGCAAGCAGCTCACCTGGGTCACGGCCACGTCAGTGCCGCAGTTCAGGCCGGGCGCCGCAACGCCGCATCAGGTGATTTCCCTGTTCTCCGACGTCACCGAACTCAAGCGCGACAGCGCGCTCTTCCTGCGCGCCCAGGCGCTGGCGCGCATCGGCGGCTGGGAGTGGGACGTGGGCCGCAACCGCCTCTATCTCACCGACGAGGCCCTGCGGATCATCGGCCGTCGCGAGGACCCGCCGCGCACCTTGGCCGGCGTGATGGCTCAGATTGACGAGCGTGACCGCCACCAAGTGGAGGACGCCATCGAGAGCGCAATCCGCGACGGCGGTGGCTTTGATCTCGAGGTTCGGGTGGTGCGCCTGGACGGCGAACGGCACTGGGCGCGGCTGATCGGCCAATCCGAAGGCCGGGCCCCGATGTCCGCCCGCATCACCGGCACGCTGCAGGACATCACCCAGCGCCGGCAGATTGAGGAAGCGCTGCGCAGCCAAGCGCGTACCGACCCACTCACGGGCTTGCTCAACCGCGACGGCATCCTCACCGAACTGGAGCGCCGCTTGGCTGCGGACGGCGCCAGCACCACGGTGATTTACATCGACCTGGACCGATTCAAACTGGTGAACGACCTGCTGGGCCACAGCGCCGGCGACCATTTGCTGATGAATGCGGCGCGTCGCCTGGAGCGCTGCATCGGCGAACAAGACGTGCTGGCGCGCTTTGGTGGCGACGAGTTCCTGGTGGTCACCGATCAAACCGCGGATCCGGCCCAGGCCGATGCACTCGCCGAGCGCATCACCCGCGCCTTCGGCGACAGTTTCGGCTACGCCGGCGAGGAGTTCACCATCACCACCAGCGTCGGCCTGGCGCGCTACCCCGAGCATGGTCGCAACGCGCAGCAGTTGGTCAATAGCGCCGACGCTGCCATGTACGATGCCAAGCGCCGCGGCCGCAACAATTGGCAGGTATTCAATCCCGAACTGGCGCGACAGCAGCACGATCGCGTGCAAATCGAGGCGCAGCTGCGCCGGGCGCTGGACAACGGTGAGTTCCGGCTGGTGTACCAGCCACTGGTCGCATTGGCCGATGGCCGCGTGCGGGCGGCCGAAGCGCTGATTCGCTGGAACAACCCCACGCTGGGAGAGATTCCTCCCGACGATTTCATCAGCCATGCTGAAACCACCGGCGACATCGTCCGCATCGGTGCCTGGGTGATCGAAACGGCCTGCCGGCAGCTGGCCGCCTGGCGCGCCGCTGGCCTGGCGCTGGAGCGGGTGGCGGTGAACGTGTCCTATCGCCAGTTCCTCACCGACGACCTGGCCCAGATAATCGCCAACGCGCTTACCGAACACGGCCTGCCGGGCGCATCGCTGGAACTGGAGTTCACCGAGCGCGTGCTGATCGAGGACGCGCCCGACACCCTGAACAGCTTCGAGGCCCTGCGTGCGCTCGGCGTGGTGCTGACCATCGATGATTTCGGCGAGGGCTACAGCGCCCTCAACTACCTGCGCCGGCTGCCTATCCACGGCCTGAAACTCAGCCAGAGTTTCCTGCAGGGCGTCCCAGGCAACGCCTCGGACGTGGCGATCTGCCAGGCCGTCGCAGGCATCGCCCGCGGCCTGGGCCTGGACGTGGTGGCCGAGGGCGTGGAGAGCGCTGCACAGCGGGATTTCTTGCTGGAGCTTGGCATCGCCACCGGCCAGGGCTTCCTGTTCAGCCCCGGCCTGGACCCCGACAGCTTCCGCGACTACCTGCGCCAATCCCCCGCCCCACCCCTCCTACACTGGGCGGAACAAGGCGCGCCGGGGAGGATGGATTAGAATCGCAGGCTGGTTGAACGGGGAAAATTCATGCAAATACAATACACGCGCGCGGTAATCACCGGCGGCGTCTCCGGCCTTGGGCTGGCGGTGGCGCAGCGGCTGGTGGCCGGCGGCGCCAAGGTGGCCCTGCTGGACATCAATGACGACAAAGGCGCCGCTGCCGTGGCCGAGTTGGGCGCCGGCAATGCGCGCTACCTGCGCACCGACGTCACCGACGAGGCCAACGTGGCCGCCAACGTCGCCGCTGCCAAGGACTTCCTGGGCGGCCTGAATGCGGCCATCAACTGCGCCGGCATCCTCGGCGCTGGCCGCGTGCTGGGCAAGGACGCGCCGATGCCGCTCAAGAACTTCGCCGGCACCGTGATGGTGAACCTGGTGGGCAGCTTCAACGTAGCGAAGGCCGCGGCCGACCTGATGCAGCACAACGCGCCCGGCCTGGACGGCGAGCGCGGCGTGATCATCCACACCGCCAGCGTGGCCGCCTATGAAGGCCAGATCGGCCAGGCCGCCTATTCAGCGTCCAAAGGCGGCGTCGTGGCGATGACCCTGCCGATGGCGCGCGAACTGGCGCGGTTCGGCATCCGCGTGAACACCATTGCGCCGGGCATCTTCTGGACACCGATGGTGGACGGCATGCCCGAAGCGGTGCAGGCCTCGCTCAGCGCCTCCATTCCGTTCCCGTCGCGCCTGGGCCAGCCGGCTGAATTCGCCGACACGGTGGCCTTCATCCTGGCCAGTCGCTACCTCAACGGCGAAACCATCCGTCTGGACGGCGCCGTCCGGCTGGCCCCCAAATAACCGGGCAGGAGGGACTTCAGTCCCGATGGCGCCCCCCCCTGTAGGAGGGACTTCAGTCCCGATGGTTTTTTGCCCAGAGCATCGGGACTGAAGTCCCTCCTACGTTATTTTTATTTTTGAATATTGCGGGAGAGATCGTTATGAAAGCTGG
>JANNQY010000038.1:0-3881 GCA_031400995.1 Lysobacteraceae bacterium | reverse complement strand
TGGGCAGGCGCTCGGCCAGGAAATCGATGAACACCCGCACCGCCGGCAGCAGGCCGCGGCGGCTGGGGTAGATGGCGTGGCAGATGCCCTGGGGCAGGCTCCACTGCGGCAGCACCACCTCGAGCTCGCCGCGGCGGATGGCCTCGGCGCAGGTCAGTTCGGGCAGCAGCACCACGCCCAGGCCGTCGCAGGCGGCGGCCATGAGCAGCGGGAAGTCGTGCGCCATCAGGGCCGGCTGCAGGTCCACTTTCTGCACCTGGCCTTCGGGGCCGTGCAGGGTCCAGCGCTGGCGGCTGTCGTCCTCGCTCATGCTCAGGGTGGTGTGGCCGGCCAGGTCGGCGGGCTGCTGCGGGCGGCCGATGCGGTTCAGGTATTTGGGGCTGGCCACCAGCAGCTCGCGCAATTGGCCGAAGCTGCGGGCCACCATTTCGCCGTCGTCGCTGAGTTGGCTGCGCACCCGGATGGCAATGTCGAAGCCTTCCTGGATCACGTCCACCCGGCGGTTGCTCACGTGCAGCTGCAGGCGCACCTGCGGGTGCTGCTTCATGAAGTCGGGCAGGATCGGGCCCAGTACTTCCTGGGCAATCGACACCGGGCAGCTCACCTTGATGCTGCCGCGCGGCGACGCGCTGACGCGGTCCACCGCCTCGCGCGCGGCCTGGGCCTCCGCCAGCATGGTCTGGGCGTGGCGGTAGACACTCTGGCCCACGTCGGTGACCGCGAATTTGCGGGTGCTGCGCTGGAGCAGGCGCACTCCAAGCTCGAGTTCAAGTTGGGCGATACGGCGGCTCAAGCGGCTTTTGGGAATGCCCAACGCGCGCTCAGCCGCGGCGAAGCCGCCGTGCTCCACCACCATGGCGTAGAACTGCAGGTCGTTGAGGTCCGGGTGCTTGCTCATCAGCCCAGGACCTCGCTGCCGCCGAAATAAGCGCGCAGCGCCGCCGGCACTTCGATACGGCCGTCGGCCAGCTGGTAGTTCTCCATCACGGCGATGAGGCAGCGGCCCACGGCCACGCCCGAACCGTTGAGCGTGTGCACCGGCTCGGTCTTGCCGGTGGCCGGGTTGCGCCAGCGGGCCTGCATGCGCCGGGCCTGGAAGTCGCCGCAGTTCGAGCAGCTGCTGATTTCGCGGTAGGTGCCCTGGCTGGGCAGCCACACTTCCAAGTCATAGGTCTTGATGGCCGAGAAGCCCATGTCGCCTGTGCACAGCAGCACCTTGCGGTATGGCAGGTTGAGTTTTTCCAGAACCGTTTCCGCACACCGGGTCATTCGCTCGTGTTCTTCCTGGGATTCTTCAGGCTTGGCGATGGTGACCAGTTCCACCTTTTCGAATTGGTGCTGGCGGATCATGCCGCGGGTGTCGCGGCCATGGGCACCGGCCTCGGCGCGGAAGCACAGCGAGTGCGAGGCCATGCGCAGGGGCAGCTGGGCCTCCTCGACGATGGTATCGCGCACGATGTTGGTCAGCGGCACTTCGCTGGTGGGGATGAGGTAGCGCCGGCTGTCACCCATGTCGGTGGCGAACAGGTCGTCCTCGAACTTGGGCAACTGGCCGGTGCCGCGCAGGCTGTCGGCGTTGACGATCAGCGGCACGTTCACTTCCAGGTAGCCGTGCTCACCGGTGTGAAGGTCCAGCATGAACTGGGCCAGCGCGCGGTGCAGCCGCGCCAGCGGGCCGCGCAGCACGGTGAAGCGCGCACCGCTGAGCTTGGCGGCGGTGTCGCCGTCCAGCCAGCCGTCGCGCGCGCCAAGCTCCACGTGGTCCTTCACCGCGAAGCTGAACTCGCGCGGCGTGCCCCAGCGGTGCACTTCCTGGTTCTGGGTCTCGTCCACGCCCGACGGCACGCTGGCGTGCGGCAGGTTGGGCACGGCCATGGCGACCTGCTCCAGCGCGTCCCGCAGCTGATCCAGGCGCTCCTCGGAGGCCTTGAGCTCGTCGGCCAGGCTGGCCACCTCGGCCATCAGCGCGCTCGTGTCCTCGCCCTTGCCCTTCGCCATGCCGATGGCCTTGGAGCGCGTGTTGCGCAGGTTCTGCAGCTCCTGGGTGCGGGTTTGGATCTGCTTGCGCTCAACCTCAAGCCGTTCCAGCGCCGGCACATCCAGCACATAGCCGCGGCTGGTCTTGAGCAAGGAGGCGGTTTCGGCCAGTTGCGCGCGCAGGAGTGTGGGTTCAAGCACAGGTCATTCCATAAATGAAACGGGCCCGCGGATTATCACCGCCTACTTGGCATGAGCGCAACGAGTTGCCCACTGGTTGCCATCGAGACAGACGGGTTCCCGCCCTGCCGAGGCCCGTTCACCCGCGCCTATCGTTCGCAGATTTCTCAGATTCTGTAACATAAATTTCATTATTTCGTGCTAGGCAGACACTGTCATGACAGTGTAGCTTTTACGTGCTAGACGCATCCCGCCATTGGAGAGTCCCATGAAAGTCCTGCTCACCGCCGTCTTCGCCGCTTCAGCCGCCCTTTCGACCGCCGCTCTTGCCGAAGCACCCGCCCGCGAAAGCAACTTCAACGTCACCTATGTGCTCGAGCTAGCTAGTGACGGCAGCATCCTGAAACTGGAGCCGCACCCGTCGATGGACCTTCCTGCCCTGGAACAGGTGATCGAATCCGAAGTGCGCAGCTGGAGCTTCCAGTCTGCCCAGGTGGATGGGCAATTCGTGCCGACGCGCACCTATTTGCGCCTGGGCGTCTACGCGCCAGGGCTGGATCCAACCCAGACCCAGATAGTGTCCGCCACGACTGGGCCGGCCATCCGCAGCATGGAAGCGCCGGGCTACCCAGCCGCCGCCCTGCGCCGCGGTGATGGCGGGCTGGTGCTGCTCAAGCTCAAGCTCGACGCCAAGGGCAACGTCCGGGGCGTCGTTCCGATGCCCGGCTCCAGCAAAAAGCGGGAGTTCACCGAGGCCGCCACGGCATCTGCGCGTCACTGGCGCTTCCTGCCTGAGATGGCCAACGGACAGCCCATTGCGGGTGTCGTAGTGATCCCGATCTGCTTCCAAGCGAAGTCCCCGGAGCCCCAGGCCTGCGACTGGACTGGCCCAGACGGCCAACTGTTCAAGCCTTCCTCGCTGTCGGTGGCCATACGGCCGGCGGCGCGCATCACCAGCGAGTTGGCGATCGTCAGCAACTGACGGCGACGCAGACCGCAACCAGGGGCCGGATGAGCCTATCCGGCCCCTCTTCAGGGGTACGACCCGCGGCCGACGGCAACCTTTGCGACCAACGGTCGAAACAAATTGAGTAGGCCCTTCGTGTGCCCTGCCCGCGGTCCTATCGCAGCTCGCGCCTCAGCACCTTGCCCACCGCCGACTTGGGCAGGCTGTCGCGGAACTCAATCAACTTGGGCTGCTTATAGCCCGTGAGGTTCTTACGGCAGTGGGCGCGAAGGTCTTCCTCGCTCAGGGCCGGGTCCTTGCGCACCACCACCAGCCGCACGGCTTCGCCGCACTTCTCGTCGGGCATGCCCACCACCGCCGCCTCCAGCACGCCCGGATGCTCGGCCAGCACCGCTTCGACCTCCACCACCGACACGTTCTCGCCGGCCACCTTGAGCACGTCGCTGCGGCGACCGTCGAAGAAGAAACAGCCCCGCTCGTCGACGTGGGCCCGATCGCCGGTGAGGAACCAGCGGCCGTCGTACGACGCCGCGGTGATCTCGGGAGCGTCGAGGTAGCCGGCGAAGAGGGTGACCCCCGGCGTTCCCCCCACGACCACCTCGCCGGTCTCACCGGGCTCGCACAGCGAACCGTCGGGCCGGTGCACCTCGACCTCGCAACCCAGCGTGACCCGGCCCATGGCGTGTGGGACCGGCCCTACCGAACGGTTGGTCAACACCGCAGGGATGGTCTCGGTCATGCCGTAGAGCTGGCGGGG
>JANNQY010000037.1:0-1754 GCA_031400995.1 Lysobacteraceae bacterium | reverse complement strand
GGCGCCGCCCTGCGAAAAACCCGCCAGCAGGATGCGCTCACTGGGCACGCCGCGCTCGTTCTCGCGGGCGATCAACGCATCCACCTGGGCGATGGATTCGCGCACGCCCTTTTCGTCGGCGCGCTGGTCTATTTCGAAATTGCGGATGTCGTACCAGGCCCGCATGCGCGCGCCGTTGTTGATGGTGACCGCGCGCACCGGCGCATGCGGGAACACGAAGCGCAGCGCCGGCCAGCCCGGGCGCAGCAGCTCGGGCACGATCGGCGCGAAGTCGTTGCCGTCGGCGCCCAGGCCGTGCAGCCAGAGGATGGTCCACTGCGGCGCGGGGCCGGTTTCGCGTTCGACGGTTTCCAGCAGGGTCATGGGAAATTCTTGGATGGCAGTAGCCTTCATTATGCCCAGCCGACCCCATTCAATGCGCCTGGCGAAGAGGTGAACCGGTGCATTCATGCCGGTGGAATGCCCCCGGGAGACGCATGATGCGGTGGGCGCGGCGCCAGCCCGACATGGGGCCCGGGCCGCTACAATCGCCGCGTAATGCTCCCGCGAGTCCCCCTCCATGGCTGACACCGACCCCGCGCCATCTGCCGCGCGCGGCCCCGCTGCCGATGCCCTGCGCCGCGCCGCGGGCGCCCGCGCGGCTGCACGCGACTGGGAGCAAGCCGCGCAGCTGCTGGCGCAGGCGGCCGAGCTGCAGCCCGACGATGCCGCCACCTCCTATGCCTTGGCTAAGGCCCTCGAGAATGGCGGTCACGTTCGCGCCAGCCATGCCGCGGCGATGGCGGCGCAGGCGGCGGGTCCGGTGAAGTGGACCCACGCGATCGCGCTGGCCAGACTGCTGCGGCAGTGGCACGAAGTGCGCGCCATGCGCGCCCTGGCCGTCTCGATGCAGGCCTGGAGTGGCCAGGCGCCGGTGGAGGAGATGATGGAACTGGCGGACATGCTGAGCCGCGAGGACTTGCACGAGGAGTCCGGTGACTGGCTTGAACGCGTGCTGGCCCGCGCGCCAGACCATGCGCCCGCCTTCTACATGCGCGGCACCTCCCACCTGTACCTGGGCCGGATGCAGGACGCGCGCGCCGACCTGGAGCGCGCCATCGCACTGGCGCCCGACTTCGCGCATGCGCACTGGCGGCTGACGGAACTGCGCGCGGGCGACCGCGACGGCGCGGCGGCGCGCGTGCTCCGACTGCGCGAGGCACGCGATCGCGCCGCGCTGGGCTCGGATGCGGACATCCATTTCAGCCATGCGCTGTTCAACGAACTGGATGACCTGGGCGAACACGACGCCGCGTGGGAGGCGCTGGAGCGCGGCAACCGCGGCAAGCGCGCCACCCTGCGCTATGACGCCGCCGCCGACCAGGCGCTGCTTGCGGAGATCGCGGCGGTCTGCGACGCCCGCTTCGTCGCGGGCGAGCCGCATGACGGCAGGCAAGCGCCGCCGACACCTCTATTCATCGTCGGCATGTTCCGCTCCGGCACCACGCTGCTGGAGCACTTGCTTGCCGGCCATCCCGACATCGCCGACGCCGGTGAAAGCGGCGGTTTCTTCGCGCGGCTGCGGTTGGCGGCAGACCACGCGGGGCCGCTGTCAGCTGGCTTCCTCCAGGCTGCCGCGCACATCGACGCCAAGGCGCTGGGCGCGGACTTCATGGCCAGCCAAGGCTGGCGCGCCCGTGGCCGCCCGTTCTGGACCGAAAAGCTGCCTGCGAACGTCCTGCTGGCGGGATTCATCGCCCGCGCCCTGCCCCACG
>JANNQY010000036.1:0-6544 GCA_031400995.1 Lysobacteraceae bacterium | reverse complement strand
CGGCCAGCCAGCCGGCGTGCCGGCCCATGACTTCGTAGACGAAGACCTTGGTGGAGGTGTCGGCCATGGCCGAGACGTCCAGCGCCGCCTCGGCCACCGACACCGCCGTGTACTTGGCGGCCGAGCCGAAGCCGGGGCAGCAATCGGTGCCGACCAGGTCGTTGTCCACGGTCTTGGGCACGCCGATGCAGGTGAGCGGGTAGCCGGTGGCCTCGGCCATGCGCGAGAGCTTGAGCGCGGTGTCGGCCGAATCATTGCCGCCGTTGTAGAGGAACCACCGCACATCGTGGGCGTCGAAGACGTCCAGCAGGCGCTGGTAGCGGTCGCGGTCGAGTTCCAGCGACTTGAGCTTGAAGCGGCAGGAGCCGAAGGCCCCGCCCGGGGTGTGGGCCAAGGCCCGCAGGTCGGCCAGCGACTCCTTGGAGGTGTCCACCAGGTCCTCGCGCAGTGCGCCGAGGATGCCGTTGCGAGCGGCCAAGACCTTCACTTTGCGGTCCCGGGCGGCCAGCAGCACGGCGCTGGCGGTGGCGTTGATGACGGCGGTGACACCGCCGGACTGCGCGTAGAGCAGCGTTCCTTTGCCCATAAATTCCTGCCTTTAATTGACTTGGACCGGCCCGGCCAGTAGCGTTTCAGTATCCGCACGGCCAGTCGACGGCCCCACTATAGCCAAACGGGGTGAAGACGGTGCCGTGCGTCCTTGTTTATAGGGGTTCTTGAACCAATGCGATTGGTATTACTTGGCGCGCCCGGATCGGGCAAGGGCACCCAGGCCTCGCGCCTGCGCGAGCACCTGCAGGTGCCGCATATTTCCACCGGCGACCTGCTGCGTGCCGCCGTCAAGGCCGGGACCGAGCTGGGCCGGCAGGCCAAAACAGTGATGGAAGCAGGTGGCCTGGTGTCGGACGACATCGTGCTGGGCATGCTGGAAGAGCGCCTGACCGCCGGCGATACCGGCAACGGCTTCGTGCTCGATGGCTATCCGCGCAACCTGGCCCAGGCCCACGCCTTGGATGAACTGCTTGGCCGCCTCGGCCAGCCGGTGGATCTGGCCGTGCAGTTGGACGTGGACACCGAGCTGCTGATCCAGCGCCTGGCGGGCCGCGCCCAGGCCGAAGCCCGCGTCGATGACAGCCCGGAGGCCGTGCGCCATCGGCAGAAGGTCTACAGCGACGCCACCGCACCGGTAGTGGATTTCTACCGCAACTCCGGCCGCCTGGCCCACGTGGATGGGGTGGGCGGCATGGACGCGGTGTTCGATCGCATCATTGCCAAGCTGGCCCCCACGCCCGATATCGGCTGAGGCCGCCCGCGTGGTCGCGCTGCTGCGTCAACTTCTCGAAGTCTGCCTGCTGCGGCGCGGCCCGCAGGACCTGCCGCATTGGCCCGCTGCCGTCGTGGCGCTGGTGGTGGCCCTGCTGGCCATTCAACTTGCGTTCGCCAGCCATCAGGGGCTGCCGGCGGAGGCTCTGTCGGCACGCGTCCTGGTTACCCTGATCACTCTGCTCGGCGTCACCGGCGGGCTGTTGGCCTGGCGCAAGCTGGAGAATCGCGGCACTCAGACGCTGCTGGCGCTGGCGGGCACCGGGCTTATTTTCACGCTGGCGATGATGCCGATGGCGCTGGCGCTGCAGCCGCACCTGGGTAACAAGGAGCCACCGCCGCAGGTGATGGTCTATGCCTTGGCCGCGCTGGCGCTGTTCGTGTGGAAGCTGCGGGTGGAAGCCGCCATCTGGCGCCAGTCCCTGGATATCGCCATCTTGCCGGCCTACGCGCTCACCTTGGGCCTGGTGCTGGCTGAAGCGGTGCTGCTGTTCCTGTTTTCCCCGGTGCCGGTACCCGCCGCGCCCTGATGCTGAGATCCTGCGCCCCATGAAACTGCACATCCTTGGCATCTGCGGCACCTTCATGGGCGGCGTCGCGGCGCTGGCCCGCGAGTTGGGCCACGCGGTGGACGGTTCCGACCAGAACGTCTATCCGCCCATGTCCACCCAGTTGGAACAGTTGGGCATCACGCTGATGTCGGGCTATGCCGCCGCGAACATCGCCGCCGATACCGACGCGGTGGTGGTGGGCAACGCGCTGTCGCGCGGCAACCCGGCGGTGGAGCACGTACTCGACGCGGGCCTGCGCTACACCTCGGGCGCGCAGTGGCTGAGCGAGCACGTGCTGCCCGGGCGCGAAACCCTGGCGGTGGCCGGCACCCACGGCAAGACCACCACCACCTCCATCCTGGCCTTCCTGCTGGAGGCGGCGGGGCGCGAGCCGGGTTTCCTGGTGGGCGGCGTGCCGGAAAATTTCGGCGTTTCGGCGCGGCTGGGCCGCGGCCGCGAATTCGTGGTGGAGGCCGACGAGTACGACACGGCATTCTTCGATAAGCGCAGCAAGTTCGTGCACTACCGTCCCACCGTGGCCATCCTCAACAACCTCGAGTTCGACCACGCCGATATTTTCCCCGACCTGGCGGCGATTGAGCGCCAGTTCCATCACTTGGTGCGCATCGTGCCGGGTCGTGGCCGCCTGATCGTCAATGGCGAAGACGCTGCGTTGGCGCGCGTGCTCGCCATGGGCTGCTGGACGCCGGTGGAGCGCTTCGGGATCGAGGGCGATTTCGACTGGACTGCACGCCTGCTGCAAGACGATGGTTCGCAGTTTGAAGTGCGCCATCGCGGCGCGCTGGTGGGCACCGTGCGTTGGCCGATGGTGGGCCGGCACAACGTGATGAACGGGCTGGCCGCGCTGGCGGCCGCGCAGGCGGTGGGCGTGGACCTGGCGCAGGTGATTCCGGCGCTGGCGGAATTCATCAGCGTCAAGCGGCGCCTGGAGCGCTTGGGCAGCGCGCGTGGCGTGACCGTATACGACGATTTCGCCCACCATCCCACCGCCATCCGCACGACTCTGGAAGGCCTGCGGGCGCGGGTGGGTGCGGCGCGCATCCTGGTAGCGATGGAGCCGCGCAGCAATTCGATGCGCCTGGGCGCACACGCCGATGAAATCGCGCCCTCGCTGCAGCAGGCCGATGCGGTGGTGTTCCTGCATCGCCCGGAATTGGCCTGGGATGCCGGCAAAGTGGTGGGCGCGCTGCGAGGCGAGGGCGCTACGGCGGCGGACGTGGACGCCCTGATCGCGGCGCTGGCGGGGCAGGCGCGCGATGGCGACCACGTGGTGTTCATGTCCAACGGTGGTTTTGAAGGCGCGCCCCGCCGATTCCTGGCGCAGCTGGACAGCTAGGCCGCATGGAAACGTCGGAGCTGCCGCTGTTTCCGCTTTCCAGCGTGCTGTTTCCTGGCGGAACGCTGGGCCTGAGGCTGTTCGAGCCGCGCTACCTGGACTTGATCAAGCGCTGTGGCCGCAGTGGCGAGGGCTTTGGCATTTGCCTGATCCTGGACGGGCGCGAAGCCGGCACGCCGGCAATACCGGCAGCGCTCGGCACCGAGGCCGCTATCATCGATTTCGCCATGACCGATGACGGCCTGCTGGGAATTACCGTGGAAGGCCGCCGGCGTTTCCACGTGGAGCGCACGCGCGTGCGCGCCGATGGCCTGATCATGGCCGACGTGAGCTGGCTGCCGGCACCCGAGCCGCAGCCGTTGCGCGACGAGCATGCCCTGCTGTCCATCCTGCTGGCGCGGATCATGGACAAGGCCGGCATCGAGCACGGTGGCGCCGGCAAGGGCGACTTGGCGGACGCCGCCTACGTGGGCTGGCGACTGGCCGAGTGGCTGCCGCTGTCGGGCGAAGATCGGCAGTGGCTGCTGCAGGAAAACGACCCGCACCGCCGCTTGGACCAACTGGTGCAGCGCCTGCCGGACTTTCAGCCCGAATAGCGCGTCACGGCACCGCAGGTGCGCGCAGGCGCAGCACGCGCTGGTCGTCATCGCTGCGCGGCGCCAGGGCCGCCTCCAGCCCGCTGGCGTCGTCACGCAGGCCCGCGAGCAGGTCGTCCTCGCCTGGCTGCGCCTGCCAAAAGCTGACGAAGTCCAGGCGCTGGGTGAACTGCAGTTCGTGCACCGTGCCTATCCACAGCGGCTCGCCCGCAGGCTGGAGCTGCAGGGGCGTGGCCCACAGACGCAGCACGCGCATGCGTTCGGGCATCGGGCCGCGGCGCACCATCACCAGTGCCTCGGCGCGGCCCTGGTGCATCGCCGGCAGGACGGGCAGTTCCTGGGGCGTGATTTTCTTGTCCAGCGTCTGCAGCAGGCCGGTCCAGCCGCCGGTCTGGTAGTTCTCCCAGCCCGAAAGCAGCAGCCGAGCGCGCAGCGCGTCCAGCGGACCGGCCAACTGCACGTTCAGCGGCCAGGCGTCGCGGCCGTTGAGTTCGTTGCGATGCGCCGGCAGGCCCTGCTGCCATTCGCTGCGCCACCACGTGTCGGCCGCCAGCGGCGTGACCATCATGGGGGGATCGAACCGCGCCAGCAGGCCGTTCACGCTGCGGCTGCCGTGCCATGCCGCCATGGCCAAGATGCACGCGAAAAACAGCGCCGCCGTAGGCCGCACCCAGAACGAGCGCACCACGCGGCGGCGGTAGGCAATGCCCAGCGCCGCGATCCACAGCAGCCCCAGCAGGGTGCCGGCCAACACGTCGCTGAGCCAATGCGCGCCCAGGTACAGGCGTGCGAAGCCCAGCAGCCCCACCACCAGCGCACCCACCACGTAGGGCCAGGCGCGCCGCCTGCCCGGCAGTTCGCGGGCAATGAGCACGGCGAAAAAACCGTAGACCACGGTCGCCATGGTCACCGTGGCCGAGGGAAAACTGAAACCCGCAACCGCGGTCGCAGCGGGCGGCTTGGGCATGTCCAGCAGGTAGCCAAGCATCCAGGTGAGCACCAGTCCGAACGCCGGTGCCGCCAGCCAATGCCACGCCGCGATGTGTCGGCGCCGCCACAGCAACCACGCGAACACCACCAGCACCGCGGGCGTGAGCACCACCGCATCGCCCAGCGTGGCTAGGAAGGCCATGGCGGTGTCAGCCAAAGGGTTACGCAGGCCGAACATCGCCTGGTGCACGGCCAAATCCAGCTGCGACGGCGCGCTGCCACCACCCACGGAAATCAGAATGGTGAAGAAACCCCAGCCTGCGGCCAGCAGCACGACGCCCAGCAGCAGCAGCGAGGCGGATTCGGGCCGGTTCGGGTCGATCAGGGCTTCGGAATACTTGCCCAGCACTGGATGCCGGTGCGACCAAGCCAGCGCCCGCTCGATCATGTCGTTGGTGTGTGCACCCAGCCAACGCCAGAGGTAGAACACGCCGGCCCAGATCAGCGCCACCAGCAGCAGCACCACGCCCAGCACCAGGGACAGCGGGCCGGCCACCGCCGTCACCAGCTCCAGCGACGTTCCGAAGATCCAGCCCGGCGCCAAGAAAGTCGCCGACCACAGCGTGGCCGCCAGCGCACTGGCCGGAACGTACTTGCGCAGCGGCATCTTCAGCATGCCGGCAATGGCGGGCACGAACGGCCGGATCGCGCCCACGTAGCGCGCCATCACCAGGCTCTTCATGCCGTGCTTGCGGAACGCCACCTCGCCCCGACCCAACCACTGCGGGTGCTTGTAGAACGGCCAGCGCTGCCGCAGCTGCGGACCGTAGCGGTGGCCGACCCAGAAACTGATGCCGTCGCCGAAGAAGGCGCCGAAACTGGCGCAGGCCAGCGCATAAATGCCGTCCACGTAGCCCAGGCCCACCATCGTGCCCACCGCGAACAGCAGCGGTACCGCCGGGACCGCCACGCCCAAGATCACCAGCGCATCGCCAAACGCAATGAGGAAGATCACCGCGCCCGCCGCCAGCGGGTGCAGGCTGATCCAGGCGATGAGGCTGTCCAAGCGGGCAGAATCCATGGCCGGGATTATAGGCTTGCCATCACGCGCGCCGGTTTACACTTCAGGCAGTCGTTTGGGAGCCCTCCATGTCCGATCTGCGCGGCAAGACCCTGTTCATCACCGGTGCCTCACGCGGCATTGGCCTGGCCATCGCCCTGCGCGCGGCCCGCGACGGCGCCAACGTGGCCATCGCCGCCAAATCCAACGTGCCCAACCCGAAGCTACCGGGCACCATCCACACCGCGGCCGCCGAGGTAGACGCCGCCGGCGGCCACGGCCTGGCCCTGCAGTGCGACATCCGCGAGGAAGACCAGGTGCAGGCCGCCGTGGCCGCCACCGTTGCGCGCTTCGGCGGCATCGACATCCTGGTGAACAACGCCAGCGCCATCTGGCTCAAGGGTGCGCTGGAAACCCCGATGAAGCGCTTCGACCTGATGCAGCAGGTGAACAGCCGCGGCAGCTTCCTGTGCGCCCAGGTCTGCCTGCCGCACCTGCTCAAGGCCGCCAACCCGCACATCCTCACGCTGGCGCCGCCGATCACGCTGGACCCGATCTGGTGGGGGCGGCATACGGGCTACACGTTGGCCAAGATGGGCATGAGCTTCGTCACGCTGGGTCTGGCGGCGGAGTTCGGCCCGCAGGGCGTGGCGGTGAATGCGCTCTGGCCGCGCACGGTGATTGCCACGGACGCGCTGAAAATGATCCCCGGCGTGCCCCTGGGCGG
>JANNQY010000035.1:0-2226 GCA_031400995.1 Lysobacteraceae bacterium | reverse complement strand
GGATCCGGTACTGACGCCCGCTGGAGAGCAGCGTGCCCGCGCGCTGGCGGACCGTCTGGCGGCGACACCCCTGGCGGCGGTGTACGCCACGCCCTACCGGCGTACCCAGCTCACCGCCGAGCCGACCGCGCGCACGCACGGGCTGGAGGTGACGGTTCGGGCGGCCGATGAATCGGCGCAATCGCTGGCGCTTTTGCTGCGCCAGAGCCACGCCGGCCAGACCGTACTGGTCGTGGGACACAGCAACACCGTCCCGGCGCTGGTGCAGGCACTCACCGGCATCGAGGTGGCGCCCATCGACGATGCCGACCACAGCCGCCAATTCACCATCATCCTGTCCGCACTGGCCCCGCCCAGCCTCAGGGAGGAGCGGATCGACCCGGCGCCTGGCGCGGCGCCGCGTTGATTCAGTCGCGCCGCTTGCCGAACGCCAGGTAGGCCAGCAGCGCCGTCAACACCAGCAGCACCAGCACGACAACGGCGAACCCGTGCAGGTTCTCGGACAGCGGAATGCCGCCCACGTTCATGCCGAACAGTCCGGCCACCATATTGACGGGCAGCGCCAGCACCGTGACGCCGGTGAGCATGAACAGCGTGCGGCCGGTCTGTTCGTTCACCAGCGCGGCCAGCTCTTCCTGGATCAGCTTCACCCGCTCCACCAGCGCAGCCGAGTCGCCGATGGCAGTGGCGAACTCTTCGGCGGCCTGCTGCAAGTCCTGCAGGTCCTCGCGGGTTATCCAGTCCAGCGGGCGGTTTAGCAGGCGGAACAGCGCGGTGGGCTCGGGCGCCAGCAGCCGCTGCAGGCGCACCAAGGCGCGCCGCAGCGAACCCAACTCGGTGCGATCGGAAGCGATGCGATTGTCCAGCAGCCGGTCTTCGATTTGGTCCACGCGCACGGTGGACTGGCGCAAGATCGTGCCCAGCACGCTGGCCTGGTCCTGCAGCAGGTGCGCCAGCAGCTCCACCGGCGAGCGGAAGGCCTGGCCGGCTCGCACCGCTGTGCGGAGCTGGTCCACCGAACGCAGCGGCCGCAGCCGCGCGCTCACCAGCAGCCGCGGGGTGATGCACAGCGTGGTGGTGCCCACCTTGGAGGCATCGAAGGCGGCATCAAACAGCACGTCGTGCACCACGGCCACCAGCGCACCTTCATCCTGCTCCAGTCGCGTGGAGCCCACGTCGCTGCGCAGGGAGTCGAAGAAGGCATCGGGCAGCGACAGGTTGCCGTGCAGCCAAGGCTCGCTGGCCGCGTGCGACAGCGAAAAATGCAGCCAAAGGAAATCACGCGAGTGCCCAGCGGCAGCCTCGTCCAGGAACGCAGCGACATCGCCGGAGGCAATGGGCTGCGCCGCCTGGCCGGGGGCAAATCGGTAGCCCCAGATCAGTCCGTTGTCGTCGGCGCCATAGGTGGTGTCAATTTGCAGCATGGGGGCCTGGGTTGCTGGCGTGGGCAGCCGGCAATCTACCACCCCGCAGCCGCGGCATTGCCCAATGCGGCTCCTTGGCCCACGTTTGGACGCCGGGTGCGTTCCGAACTTTGACGGAACGGGGGTAGGATGCCCCCAGCCAGCCCGTGAGGTGGGGACCCGTGACGGCACCGCGGCGCTACCATGCCTTCATCAGCTACAGCCACGGCGACGAGGCCAAGGCGCGCTGGCTGCAGCGCGCCCTGGAAGGCTATCGGCTGCCGGCATCGCTGCGCCAGGCCCATCCTGGTTTGCCGGCCCGCCTCTACCCCATCTTCCGCGACCGCGACGAACTGGCCTCCGGCCACGACCTGTCCGACTCGATCCGACTGGCGATGGATGACTCCAACGCGCTGATCGTGATTTGCTCGCCCGCCGCCGCCGCGTCGCGCTGGGTGAACGAGGAAATCCATTGCTTCCGCGACTCCGGACGCGGCCACCGCATCTTCTGCTGCCTGGTGTCGGGCAGCCCGGATCCGGACGCTCCCGACTGCGCGTTTCCGCCGGCCCTGCTGCGCGACCGTGACGGCCTCCCGATGCACGAGCCGCTGGCTGCCGACGCCACGCCGCGCGGCGATGGCAGCCGCAACGCCGTGCTAAAGGTCGCCGCCGGCCTGTTGAACGTTGGCGTGGACGAACTCAAGCGCCGCGACGCCCAGCGGCAGGCACGCTTCTGGTCTAGCGTGGCGGCGGGCGCGCTGTGCGTTACCGCGCTTACCATCGGCATGGCGCTGTACGCTTTCAAGCAGCGCCAGGAGTCGGA
>JANNQY010000034.1:0-12217 GCA_031400995.1 Lysobacteraceae bacterium | reverse complement strand
GTTGAAGACGATGAAGCCAGTGTCCACCGCATACTCGCGGCCGGCCTGCACAACGCGGTGGGTATGGGTGTGGCCGCCCAGCCGGTCCTGCGCTTCGAACAGCACCACCTCGTGTTCCCTCGACAGCAGCCACGCCGCGCCGAGCCCGGCGATGCCGCTGCCCACCACCGCGACTTTCATGTGGTTTCCGGACGGGCGCCGCGCATGGCCGGCGGTACCGGCTTGAGGTCGTGTACCAAGCCCAGCAGCGCCAGCGCGCGCAGGCCCCAGTAAGTGATGTCGAATTCCCACCAGGCGAAACCTTGGCGCGCCGATCCGGGGAAGTGATGGTGGTTGTTGTGCCAGCCCTCGCCAAACGTGATCAAGGCCAGGAAGGCATTGTTGCGGCTGTCGTCGCGGGTGGCAAAGCGCCGCGTACCCCAGCGATGCGCCAGCGAATTGATGGTGACCGTGGCGTGGAACAGCACGATGGTGGAGACGAAAAACCCCCACACCAGCAGCTGCGGCCCGCTGGTGCCCAGCTGCGGCTGCGCGGATTCCAGCCAGCTACCCAGCGCGTACAAGCCTACCGCCAGCAGCGCCGGCACCGCTATGTCGAAGCGGTCCAGCGCACGCAGCTCCGGGAATTTCGCCAAGTCCTTGATGGCCTCGAAGTTGGTTCCAAACCCGCGGCGCGTGAGGAACCAGCCCATGTGGCTTCGGAAAAAGCCGAAACGCGGCGAATGGATGTCCATCGGCGTGTCGGCGTGCCGATGATGGTGGCGATGGTGCGCCGCCCACCACAGCGGCCCGCGCTGCACCGAGGCAGCCCCCACCACCGCGAAAGCAAACTGCACCGGACGCGAGGTCTTGAAGGCCTTGTGGGCGAAGTAGCGATGGTAGAAGCCGGTAATGGCGAACATCCGCACGCAGTACAGAGCCACGGCGGTCCAGAGCGCCACCCACGAGAATCCGACCCAGAAAACCGCCAGGCAGGCGACATGCATGGCGATGAACGGCACCACGCGCAGCCAGTCGATCCGGTCGGGGTCGCCGCCCGCGTCGTTGTCCGCGCCGGTGTCGAACCACAGCGTGGCGGCGCGCAGTGCGCGACGCCAAGCGGGGGTGGACGGCGCGGATTTCTGAGCTTCTTGCATGGGCGTATGGTCGTTTTCCAACGGTGATGGGTGGGTGAATCGGCTCAATGCGGCTAGGTACGTGCGCCTGCGCGCGCGCCGGGGCTGGCGAGCACCGCCGCGCCTGCGCCATGCTTGGGCTATGCCGCGCACCCCCGCTATTACGCCTGCCACCACGCCACGTTACGGCGTGGCGCGCGTGCTGTCCAAATCTGGCCTGTGCTCGCGCACCCAGGCTGCGGCGTGGGTGCGCGCCGGCCGCGTGGCGGTGAATGGCCGCGTCGTGCGCGACCCCGAGCATCCGGTTCGCCAGGGCCAGGACCGCCTGGACCTGGACGGGCAGCCGCTGGCAAGCAGCGAGCGCGTCTATCTTGCCCTGAACAAGCCGCGTGGTCTGGTGACCACGGCCAGCGACGAGCGCGGCCGCGAGACCGTGTACAGCTGCCTGCAGGGCAGCGGCCTGCCTTGGCTGGCGCCGGTGGGTCGCCTGGACCAAGCCAGCGAAGGCCTGCTGCTGATGTGCAATGACCCGGCCTGGGCGGCTGCCATCACCGACCCGGAACAGGGCCTGGACAAGACCTACCGGGTGCAGGTGGACGCGCTGCCCGACGCAGCTTTGATGGCCGCGCTGGAGCGCGGCAGCGAAGTGGATGGCGAAATGCTCGCCGCCAAATCGGCGGCGGTGCTGCGTTTGGGTACCCGCAACGCCTGGCTGGAGATCGTGCTGGACGAAGGCCGCAACCGGCAGATCCGCCGGCTGCTGGCGGCCCACGGGCTGGGCGTGCTGCGCCTGGTGCGGGTGGCGATCGGGCCGCTGGCCTTGGGCGAATTGGCCAAAGGCCAGTGGCGTGCGCTCACGCCCTCAGAGGTTGCGGCGCTGCGCCCTGCCGGATTCGGCTGAGGTTGCTGCCGTCCGGCCTCAGGCTGGAATGACGCCCAGTTCGCGCCCCACCTTGGTGAAGGCGGCGATGGCCCGGTCCAAGTGTTCGCGGCTGTGTGCCGCCGACATCTGCGTGCGGATGCGGGCTTGGCCCTTGGCCACCACCGGGAAGAAAAACCCGATCGCGTAGATGCCTTCGTCGAGCAGTCGCGCTGCGAATTTCTGCGCCAGCGGTGCGTCGTACAGCATCACCGGGCAGATGGGATGCACGCCGGGCTTGAGATCGAAGCCCACGGCGGCCATCCGTTCGCGGAAGTAGCGGGTGTTCTCCGCGAGCTTCAGCCGCAGGTCGCCGGCCGAGTCCAGCATGTCGAACACCTTCGTGCCCGCGGCCACCACGTGCGGCGGCAGCGAGTTGGAGAAAAGATAGGGGCGCGAACGCTGGCGCAGCAGTTCGATCACCTCGCGCCGGCCGGTGGTGAACCCGCCCAGGGCGCCGCCGAGCGCCTTGCCCAAAGTCCCGGTGAAGATGTCGATCTTGGCCATAACGCCTTTCACCTCGGCGCTGCCGCGGCCGGTGGCGCCCAGGAAGCCGGTAGCGTGGCATTCGTCGATATGCACCAGGGCGCCATATTTGGCCGCCAACGCTGTGATTTCATCCAGCGGCGCGATTGAACCGTCCATCGAAAACACGCCGTCGCTGGTGATCAGGATGGTGCGTGCGCCGTCGGCTTGGGCCTGCTTGAGCTGAGCTTCCAGGTCGGCCATGTCGGCGTTGGCGTAGCGGTAGCGCTTGGCCTTGCACAGGCGAACGCCGTCGATGATGGAGGCGTGGTTCAAGCTGTCCGAGATGATGGCGTCTTCTTCTTCGAGTAAAGGCTCGAACAGTCCGCCGTTAGCATCAAAGCACGCGGCGTAGAGGATGCTGTCCTGGGTGCCGAAGAATGCCGCGATCCGGGCTTCGAGCTGCTTGTGCAGGTCTTGCGTGCCGCAGATGAAGCGCACCGAGGCCAGACCGAAGCCGTGGCTGTCCAGCGCGTCCTTGGCGGCCTGGATCACGGCGGGGTGGTCGGCCAGGCCCAGGTAGTTGTTGGCGCAGAAGTTGAGCACCGTGCGGCCGTCCGCCAGCATGATCTCGGCCGATTGCGGCCCGATGATGACGCGTTCGGCTTTGTACAGGCCCTGGCTGCGGATGGCGTCCAGTTCGGCGGTGTAGCGGGCGAAGGCGGGGTGGGGCATGGCGGCAGGGCTCATCGGCGGCGATCGGAGGCTGATTATCGCCGTTCAGCCGGGTGCCGCGAGCGCTGCCTCCACGCACCGCGCTATGCTGCGGCGCAACATGGCTTATCCTCCCGCGTTGTAGGAAACTCTGCTCATTATTTTCAACGCTTGGCCTGTTATTTGAAACGGCCCGGCATAGCGGTTCAAAAAAGCTCCACATGATTCTCACTTCTGCCCACCGACCAAGGATTGCCATGAAGACCACCACCCTCTCGCTCGCGCTAGTTGCCGCGATGTTCGCGCTGCCGATGACCGCCCTGGCCCAAGACGCGGCTGCCCCCGAGGAAGCCGAGTCCCCGTTCACCTGGAGCATCGACCTGACCAGCGACTACGTCTTCCGCGGCGTGTCCCAGACCGACGAAGATCCCGCGCTGCAGATCGGCGGCGACTTCAGCTTCGGATCCGGTTTCTACGTTGGTGCCTGGGCGTCCAACGTCGACTTCGGCAGCGGCGGCCCGGATTTCGAGGTCGACACCTTCGTCGGCTGGAACACCGACCTCAATGAGTCGTTCAACCTCGACCTGATGGTCAACCGCTACAATTACATCGGCAGCGACGACGGCTACGGCAACATCGACTACAACGAGTTCATCGCTGCGGTCGCTTACGACGAGGCCTACACCTTCACCTTTGGCTATACCAATGACGTCTACAACCTTGACGAGGACAGCTTCTACTACAACCTCGGCGGCAGCTGGGACATCGGCCGCGGCTTCGCGCTCGACGCCGCGTTTGGCCTGACCACGTTCAGCGGCTCCACGGGCTTCGAGGACTACCAGGACTGGTCGGTCGGCGTCAGCCGTGAGTTCGGCGCCATCACCGCCGCGCTGGGCTACTACGACACCAACAGCGACGGCAACGTCAACTTCGGTGACATCGCCGATGACCGCATCGTGCTGACGTTCTCCATCGGCGGCTGATTCCGCGCCAAGCTTCAAAAAAAGAGGCGCCCTCCGGTGCCCCTTTTTTTTGCGATTCAGAAACGGTGTCAGAGTGAGTTCCCGGAACTCACTCTGACACCGTTCTCGCTAGGGGGTTGCCGTCAGTTCGAAGGCGCGGCGATAGGGCGGCGAGCCGGGGTAGGGCTGGCGGGACACGAGACTCCAACCGCGCTCGGTCAGTTCGTCCTGCGCCTCCGGACTCAGCGCGCCCGCCACCAGGACGGTGCGCCGTGGCTGGTTGCCCACCGTGGGCAGGTCGAACCAACCCTGTATTTCCGGCGTCCACGCCAGCCAATCCACCGCCAGCGGCAGCACGAATTCACCGCTGGGCGTGCGGTAGGCCAGCAGCGCGGCCTGCGGCACGAACGCGCCGCCTTTGGCGTCGTCGCCCAGCGCATGCGCCATCAACTTCAGGCTGTTCACCATGAAGCGCGCCTGCGCCTCGTCCTCGGCCATCAGCGCCGTTTCCAGCAGCGCCTCGCATCCGGTTGCCGGTGCCAGCGCTACGTAGAGGTCGGTGAGTTCGGTCTGCAGGCTGGGCGAATAGGCGCCTTCGTTGACGAAGGCGCGCACGAGGCGGTCGTCCAGGCAGTAGCCGGTGAGCAGGTCATGGTTGCGAACGCGCAGTTTTTCGGGCGGTTCGGTGAGCACTAGCTGGTTCACCTGTACGGCGCTGGTGAGCAGTTCCCCAGCCGGACCGGTAACCAGCCCCAGCACTTCGCCGGTGGCGAAGCGGCCGCTGGTTTCGGCCCAGGCCAGGGCGTCCAGCCGCGGCACGATCAGCGGATGGCGGGTGTAGGGGTCCACCGCCAGGCGCTGTGCCAGCGCGGAGCGGGCCGCCGGGTAGCCGACTTCCTGCTTGGCCAGCTTGCCCAGCTCGCGGCCGCGCCGCTGCCACCAGTTGCGCGAAGTGCCTTCCGTCTCGAGCCCCGCGGCGCCCATCGGGCCTCCGGGATTGTCGTAGGGCGAGCCATCCCCCATCAGCAGACGATGACTGCGATCGGCCAGCTTGCGGCTGCGGCTGCGCAGCTTCTCCCAGCGCTGCCCGAAATAGCGCGCCGCGCCGTCCGGCAGCCCGGTGGCCGCGCGTCCCGGTTCGTCGATGATCGCGTCCACCGCTTCCACCGGCTCTCCGAAACGGTCGGCGGCCGATTCCACCAGCACCTGGGTCACGTTGGCGCGGTGCAATGCCTCCAGCGCCGGCATCTCGGCCACGCGCAGCGCCAGCAGGTCCACGCTGTCGGCTTCCAGCTCGCCCCAATCAGTGTGGATGCGAAAGCGCGCCTGGTAGCCGCTCACCGGCACGCGCGGATCCACGCGCCAGCCCGGGCCCGATAGGAGCGAGGCGTCCACCAGCTGCGCGGCGTCGAGCACCGGTTCGGATTCGGCCCACGCCGCAGGCGCGAGCGCCAGCGCCGCCGCAGCGAGCAGGGGAAGCAGCAGGGCAGGGCGGGCAGGGCGTGCGGCGGTGCGGATCAGGACCAGCTGCACACCACTTTGCCGCATTGCCCGGACTCCATCAGGTCGAAGCCCTTCTGGAAGTCGTCGATGTGCACCTGGTGGGTGAGCACTTTCTGCAGCGGGAAACCCGACTGCACCAGCTGGGTCATCTTGTACCAGGTCTCGTACATCTTGCGGCCGTAGATGCCGTGCAGGGTGAGACCCTTGAAGATGACCTTGTCCCAGTTGATGCCGGCGCCGTTGGGCAGGATGCCCAGCAGCGCGATCTTGCCGCCGTGGTACATGCCGTCGAGCATATCGTTGAAGGCGTGCGGATTGCCGCTCATCTCCAGCGCGACGTCGAACCCCTCCATGTGCAGCTCTTTCATGGTGTCCTTGAGCGACTGCTTGGACACGTTCACCACGCGCGTGGCGCCCATGTCGGCGGCCAGCTTGAGGCGGTAGTCGTTGACATCGGTCACCACCACGTTGCGGGCGCCGATGTGCTTGCAGATGCCCGCGGCGATGATGCCGATGGGTCCGGCGCCGGTGATCAGCACGTCCTCGCCCACCACGTCGAACTCCAGCGCGCAGTGCGCCGCGTTGCCATAGGGGTCGAAGAAGGCCGCAAGTTCGGACGGAATCGAGTCCGGGATCGGCCAGAGGTTGGAGGACGGCATCACGATGTATTCGGCGAAGGCGCCGTGGCGGGTGACGCCGATGCCCACCGTGTTGGGGCACAGGTGCTGGCGGCCGGCGCGGCAGTTGCGGCAGTGGCCGCAGACCAAATGGCCTTCGGCGGAAACGCGGTCGCCCGGCGCGTAGCCGGTGACGCCCGGCCCCATCTGCACGATGCGGCCGACGAATTCATGGCCGATGACCAGGCCCGGCGTGATGGTGCGCTGGCTCCACTCGTCCCACTTGTAGATGTGCAGGTCGGTGCCGCAGATGGCGGTCTTCTCGAGCTTGATCAGGACTTCGTTCGGACCCGGCACCGGCACCGGCACTTGTTCCATCCAGATGCCTTTTTCCGCGCGTCGCTTCACCAGCGCTTTCATCATCTGCTGAGCCATGGTCGTGTGTCCGCCGGGGCCGATGCGGCCGTGAGGGCGGGAATTATAACCACCGCGCACGGGCAAGCTGGAACGGCCCGTTCAGGGAAGCTCCATCCGCCAGCCCACCGACAGCAGCCGCTCCTGCAGGAAATCCTGGCCAAAACGCTGGCGATATTCCACGAACGCCGAATGGCCGCCGGTGAACACGAACACCGCGCCCAGGCCGGCCTCGCCCCAGCCGGTATCGGCGTCGTCGGTATCGAACACCACCCGCGTGCCGTTGGCGTCTTCGATGAAGCCCACGCCCAGCGGCCGCGCCGGATTGGCGAACTCGTGCCGCCAGCCCAGCCGCAGCAGCGGCTGCCACACGCCCCAGTTGGCCGAAATGCTGCGGGCCAGCGCCGCATCCAGGCGGCCGCGGCGGCTGGTGATGGCCCGGCCGGGCACGAACAGCGCCAGGCCGGCGCCGCCGGTTTCACGGTAGGGATCGATCTCGGTGCGCTGCCAGTCCAGGCCGGCGCCCAGCTGCCATTCCCAAGCACCCGCGGGCAATGACCAGTTCAGGCCCAGGCCGGCCAAATCGCGATCCGCATCGGCGCTGGCGCCGGCGACGCTGTCCACGCTTGCGCCGCTGGGCAAGCGGTAGGCGATGGCGCGCCGCAGGCGGTAGTCGCCGCGCAGGCTGCCGGCGTAGCCATCCAGCGAAAGCTGGTCGGTGAGGCTCCAGCCCACCAGGCCCATCAGGCCGGTGTAGCGGGTGCGCGTGGTGCCCTGCGAAAGCGTGAAGTCCAGGTCGTCGCGGGTGTGATTGAGCAGCAGGCCCAGCCGCCATGCCGGCCGCGGCGCCCAGTCCACGCCGGCACTCAGGGCGCCGGTGTCGCCGTCGAACGGTGATTCGTTGATGCCGTCACGACGCTTGAGCCGGCCCGCATCGGCGCTGAGGAAGACCGACCATCCGGCGCCCAACTCACTGCGTAAGTCGCCGTCGTCCGGCGCACCGTCGCGGGTGGCGGCGCGGCCCTGTCCCGGTATCTCGCCAAGGAAATTGCCGGCAGCCGCGATGTCCCGGCTGCCCGGCCCGCCAGCGAAGATCTCGGCGCAGCGTGCGGCCAGCGGGCCGGCCGCCGCGGCGCCGGCGCACACGGTGTCCCAGTTGGCCGACAGCGCGGCGTCCGGCGACTGTGCGGCCGCCCGGCCGGCAAGCACCGAAGCCGCCAGCAGCGACCCTGACAGTAAGCGCAAAAACATACTTTTACCCCGGTTGTCCCCTGCCGAAAGTCTAACCCGCCAGGCCGTACCGGCCCATCGCGGCGCTGCTACGCTTGGGCTTCTTGCAACCACCCTCAGGAAATACCAATGCGACTGGCCGTAATCGTTCTCGCCCTTGGCGCCTGCACCGCACAGGCGAAGGAAGGCATGTGGGTTCCACAGCAGCTCCCGGAGATCGCCGGGCCATTGCGCGCAGCGGGACTGGAGCTCGATCCCGCCCAACTGGCCAGCCTCACCGGCGACCCCATGGGCGCCGTCGTTGCGCTGGGCGGCTGCACGGCTTCGTTTGTTTCGCCCGATGGCCTGGTGGTTACCAACCATCACTGTGCGTACGGCTCCATCCAGCTCAACTCCACCGCCGAGCGCAACCTGATGGCGGACGGCTTCGTGGCCGCTACCCGCGCCGACGAGCCTTCCGCTGGACCGGCCGCACGCGTCTTCGTGATGGACCAGATAACCGACGTGACCGAACAGGTGCTGGCCGCCACCAAGCCCGACATGGACGGCCTTGCGCTGCAGAAGGCGATTGAATCAGCTCAGAAATCGCTGATTGCCGCGTGCGAAGGCGAGCCCGGCTTCCGCTGCACGCTGTATGGTTTTTACGGCGGCCAGACGTACCGTCTGTTCCGGCAGATCGAAATCAAGGACGTGCGCCTGGTCTATGCGCCACCAGGCGCCATTGGCAATTACGGTGGCGAAGTGGACAACTGGATGTGGCCGCGCCACACCGGCGATTTCGCCTTCTACCGCGCCTACGTGGGCAAGGACGGCAAGCCGGCGGCCTATGCGCCCGAGAACGTGCCGTTCCGGCCGCGCCATCATCTGAAACTGGCCAGCGAAGGCCTGGCTGCCGGCGATTTCGTCATGGTGGCGGGCTATCCAGGCAGCACCAGCCGCTACGCGCTGTTCGATGAATTCCAGTCCGTCGCCGAGTGGCAGTACCCGGTGTTTGGTGGCTACGTGCGCGAAGTGGTGGCGCTGATGGAAGCGGCCGGCAAGGCCAACCCCGACATCGAAGTGAAGTACGCCGCCAACCTGCGCGGCTGGCAAAACGCGATGAAGAACTGGGATGGACAACTCGAAGGCTTCCGCCGCATCGGTGCGGCGCAGAGCAAGCGGGACGACGAAGACGCCGTACTTGCCTGGCTGCGCACCCGCGGTGCCGAAGGCCAGCCGGCGCTGGAGGCCCATGCGCAACTGGTGGCGCTGGCCGCACAGGCGCGGCAGACCCGGGAACGCGATGCGGTGGTTGGCCAGTTCGCCGGCACGGGACTTCTGGGCAACGTGCGCGGCCTCTACCGATTGGCCAGCGAGCGCGAAAAGCCCAACGCCGAGCGTGCGCCTGGCTACCAGGACCGTGACTTGCCGGGACTGGAAGCCAACGTCCGCCAGTTGGAACGGCGCTACGACCCGGCGATGGAAAAAAAGCTGCTGGCGTATTGGTTGACGCAGTACCAGAAACTGCCGCCGGCGCAGCGCGTGGCCGCGATGGACGCGTGGTTGGGCGGCAACGAGGCCGCCGACATCACCCGCGCGCTGGACGCCACCTACAGCGCCACCCGCCTGGCTCCGACCGACGCACGCCTGGCGCTGATGACGGCCGACCGCGCAGCCTTCGAAGCCAGCACTGATCCGCTGCTCAAACTCGCGGTAGCCCTGCAGCCCGCCCTGCTAGCCATCGAGGACGCCACCAAGGCCCGGGCCGGAAGCAGCAGCCGCTATCGCCCGGTGTATTTGGCCGCGGTGCAGGACTACAAGCGCAGCCGGGGCCAGGCCATATATCCCGACGCCAACCTGAGCCTGCGCATCACCTACGGCAACGTGACGGGCTATGTGCCCAGGGATGGCGTGAAGCACACGGAGTTCACCTCGCTCGATGGCCTGGTGGCGAAGGCCACGGGCGTAGCGCCGTTCGATGCGCCGCAGCGGCAGCTTGATGCCATTGCGGCGATGACGGCGGAACAACGGGCGGCTGTGCCGGTCAACTTCCTGTCGGACCTGGACATCACCGGAGGCAACTCCGGCTCGCCGGTGCTCAATGCCCGCGGTGAACTGGTGGGGCTGGCCTTCGACGGCAACTGGGAAAGCGTGAGCTCCAACTGGGTGTTCGACCCGACCATGACCCGCATGATCGCCGTGGACCATCGCTATATGAAGTGGGTGATGCAGTACGCCTACCCGGCGCCGCACCTGCTCCAGGAAATGGCCGCCGGCCGCTAGGCACGCCCGGTCTTGACGCGACGGCCGGGCTTGCCCGGCCGTCGCTATTTCTGCGCTACAGTGGCTACGCAGAAGACGGGAGGCTCCATGCGCGTACGTTTCCACGGTGCTGCCGGCGAAGTGACCGGCTCCTGCCATGAGGTGGAGGCGGCGGGACATCGCCTCTTGCTCGACTGTGGCCTGATCCAGGGCAGCGAAGAAAACGAGCGCCGCAACGCCGAACCGTTCCCGTTCGACGTGGCCAGCCTGGATGCCGTGGTGCTGAGCCATGCCCACATCGACCACTGCGGCCGGCTGCCGCTGCTGGTGAAGCGCGGCTATGCCGGCCCCATCTACACGCAGTTGGCCACCGCCGACCTGCTGCGCATCATGCTCGAAGACGCCGCCTCGCTGGCCGAGATGGACGCCGAGCAGGACAACAAGCACCGCCGCGACGGCCACGCCAGGCACCAGCCGCTGTTCACCGCGGCCGACGTGATACATGTGATGAAGAACGTGCGCCCGCTGCCGTATTCGGTGCCCGAGGAAATCCTGCCTGGCCTTGTCCTGACCCTGCGCGACGCCGGCCACATCCTGGGCTCGGCCAGCGTGGAGCTGCGCGCCCGCGAGGAGAGCGGCGAGCGCGTGCTGGTGTTCTCCGGCGACTTGGGACCCCGGGGCACGCCGATCTTGCGCGATCCGGCGCCAGTGCCGCGCGCCGACCTGCTGTTGCTCGAATCCACCTACGGCGGCCGCGCCCATCGCGACCGCAACGCCACCGTCGCCGAGATTGGCTCGGTGCTGGAGCAGGCTTGGCAGGATGGCGGCAATGTCCTGATCCCGGCGTTCGCGGTGGGACGCAGCCAGGAGCTGCTGTATTGGTTCGCCCGCTATTGGGACGAATGGGGCCTGTCGCGCTGGAAGATTTTCCTGGACAGCCCGATGGCGACCAAGGTGTCCGAAGTCTACGACCAACACGAATCCCTGTTCGATCCCGCCGCGCAAAAAGTGTGGCGCGAAAAACCGCATCCGTTCCGGCTGCCCAACCTGCACTTCACCGTTGATGTCTCCGATTCGCGCGCTATCAACGGCCACGAGCGCGGCGCGATCATCATTGCCGGTTCGGGCATGTGCAACGGCGGGCGCATCCGCCACCATCTGCGCCAAAACCTCGGGCGCAAGCAGGCACACGTGATGTTCGTGGGGTACCAAGCGCGCGGCACTCTAGGCCGACGGCTGGTGGACGGTGCCGAGCGGGTGCACATCTTCGGCGAAGAGATCCAGGTGCGCGCGCAGTGCCACACCGTGGGCGGCCTGTCCGCGCACGCCGACCAGCCCGCGCTGTTGGCCTGGTATGCGCAGATCGAAAACCGCCCGCCGGTGGTGCTGGTGCACGGCGAGGACGAGGCGCGCGAGGCGCTTGCAGCGAAACTGCAGGAACGTTTCGACACCGTCGCCACGCTGGCACGGCCGGGCGAGGAGCGTGAGGTCTAGGCGTTCAAGGGGTGGAGCCGATGGACGATCCGCAAGCAGGCATTCCGGAACCTATCGAGCGGCCGTTCGCGGTGCCGTGCAAGACCTTGGACATGAGCGCGCCGCTGCGCTGGCTTCGCCTGGGCTGGCGCGATCTTTGCCGAGCCCCGGGCCTGAGCCTGCTGTTTGGCGCGGTGATCCTGCTGGTGAGTCTGGGGGTCTCGGCCATGGCCTGGTGGCTGGGCCGTTTTGCCCTGCTGGCGGCGCTACTGTCGGGTTTTGTGTTCGTGGCGCCGTTGATTGCCGTGGGTCTTTACTGCGTCAGTCGCGAGCTCGAGCGGGGACAGAAGCCCAGCGTGGAGCATTCCTTCGTGCTGGCGCGGCGCGTCGTCGGGCAAGCGGGCGTGTTCGCGCTGGTGCAGCTGGTGGTGCTGATGCTGTGGTCGCGCGCTGGAATGATGGTGAATGCCTTCGTGCCGATCGAGGATGGCCAATGGCTGTCGCTGCTGGAGTTCTTGGCAATAGGCTCGGCGGCCGGTTCGGTGTTCGCGGCGTTCACGTTCG
>JANNQY010000033.1:0-5457 GCA_031400995.1 Lysobacteraceae bacterium | reverse complement strand
CCGCGAGCATGGCCGAGAGCAGGTTGGTGATCAGTTCGGTCACCAACTGCGGGCCCATCTGGGTGTCGTCGCGGCCCACGGGCTGGTAGAGGATGAACGCGTAGGGGTTGGCCTTGGCCTTGGCGCCGTAAGCGGCCAAGGCGGCGGGGTCCTCGTATTGCTCGGGGGTAATGCCCGGGATGAAGTAGTACCCCTCCTCACCCATGTTTTCCTTCAGCACCGCCAGCACGGCGTCCTCGTTCTTGGGCGTCTCCAGCCCCATCTCGCCCAGCGGCAGGAACATGTGCGACACGAAGCCCCAGAAAAAAAGCACCAAGCCGCCCAACACACCAGCAATGACGATACGCATAGCGTTGCTCCTGCTCCCCAGCGGAACTTAGAGCCTACGCCTGCCGGCCCGGCAGGCCAAGCGGCTCAGAGGGGGCGCAGCAGCGCGGCCAGGCGCGCGCCGGCCCAGACCAGGGCGAAGCCGCCGGCCAAGGTCAGGCCCAGGTACGTCGCCATCAGGCCGGGTTTGTCCACGCGCAGTTGGATCAGGCACTCCAGCATCAAGGCTGAATACGTGGTCAGTCCGCCGAGCACGCCCACGATGAGGAAGGCGCGCAGGTAGTGCGCGCCGGGGCCGCGCGCTTCCAGCCAAACCATCAGGAAGCCGGCCGCGAAGCTGCCCGCCAAGTTCACCGCCAGCGTGCCCCAGGGCATTCCGTTGCCGAACTGATGCAGCAGCCAGCCACCGACCAGATGGCGCAGGCCGGCACCCAGGGCGCCACCCGCCATCACCAGCAGCAACAGGTTCCAATTCATGGGCGCAGGATATCGGAAACTTGTAGGCTCTTGGCTTCCCCGATCCGTCCCCAGGCCGCCCATGCGCATCGTGTTGCTTGCCCTTCTCTTCATCGCCGTGCAGCCGCCGGTCCATGCCGCGGGCCCCGCGCTAGGAACAGTTTCGGAGGCCTCGGGCTTCCTGCGCACCGGACGCTACCAAGAGGTGATCGCGCTGTGTGCTTCCTTTGCCGCAGCGCATCCCGAAGCCGTGCGCTGCATCGAATTCGGCACTACGCCGCAGGGACGGCCGATGAAAGCGCTGGTGGTGTCCACGTCGGGCGCGCTCACAGCGGTTGCCGCACGCGAGCGCGGGCTTCCGGTGGTGCTGATCCAGGGCGGCATCCACGCCGGCGAAATCGACGGCAAGGATGCTGGTTTCCTGGCCCTGCGCGAGGTGCTGGAAGGCAAAGCGGCACCGGGCGCGCTGGACAAGCTGGTCTGGCTGTTCGTGCCGGTGTTCAACGTGGATGGCCATGAGCGCTTTGGCGCTTGGAACCGCCCCAACCAGCGCGGCCCGGAGGAGATGGGCTGGCGCACCACCGCCCAGAACTACAACCTCAACCGCGACTATCTAAAGGCCGATTCCGCCGAGATGCAGGCGATGCTGGCGCTGGTGAACGAATGGGACCCGCTGGCGGTGGTGGACCTGCACGTGACCGACGGCGCCAAGTTCGAACACGATATTTCCATCCAGGTGGAGCCGGTGCAGGCCGGGGACCCGGCCCTGCGCGCAGTCGGCCGGCAGTGGCGCGATGGTGTCATCGCCGACCTGGCGCGCCAGGGCTCGCTGCCGCTGGCCTTCTATCCGTCGTTCGTGGTGTATGACGACCCGACTTCGGGCTTCTACGACACCGTGCCGCCGCCGCGGTTCTCCACCGGATATTTCTGGCTTCGAAACCGCTTGGCCATGCTGGTGGAGACGCATTCGTGGAAGACCTATCCCGAGCGCGTGCGCAGCACCCGCAATACGGTGGTGTCGGTGCTCGAGCACGTTGCTGCCAACGGAGCGCAATGGCGGGAGATCGCGCTGGCTGCGGATGCCCGCGCCACCGCCAGCCGGGAGCCAGTGGACCTGGCCTTCGCGGCCAGTGACAAAGTGCGGCAGGTGGAGTTCCGCGGCTATGAGTACACCCGCACGCCCTCCGAGGTCTCGGGTGCGCTGATGACCCGTTATGACGAAGGCAAGCCGCAGGTTTGGACGGTGCCGATGCGCGACGACGTCATGTCCACGCTCAGCGTGCCGCCGCCCGGCGCAGGCTATGTGGTGCCTGTGGAGCACGCTGGCTGGGTCAGCGCGAAACTGGCGCAGCATGGGCTGGACTTCCGGGTGCTGCCGGCACAGCACAGCCTGGCGGTGGAAGCCTTCCACGCCGAGACGGCGAAAACCGAGCCCAGCAGCTTCGAGGGTCGCCAACAGCTCAAGGTCACCGGCGCGTGGCGGCCCGAAGTGCAGGACCTGCCGGCGGGCGCACTGTTCGTCCCGGTGCAGCAGCCGCGCGCGCGCTTGGTCATGTCCATGTTCGAACCGCTGGCGCCCGACTCATTGCTGGCCTGGGGCGCGTTCAACAATTTCTTCGAGCAGAAGGAATACATGGAGGCCTACGTGGCCGAAGAAGTGGCACGAGAAATGCTGGCCGCCGACCAGGCGCTGGCGGCGCAGTTCCAGCAGCGGCTCAAGGACGACGCGGCGTTCGCGGCCGATCCACAGGCGCGGCTGGAGTTCTTCGCGCGCCGGCATTCTTCCTGGGACAGCCAGTACAAGCGCTACCCCGTCCTCCGCCTCGCCACCCCACCCTGAGAAACAGGGGTCAGAGTACGTTTTTCGGAATACTACTCTGACCCCTGTTTTTGGCGGGCGGCGCGGAGGGTGGCTAGTTTTTCGCGGAGCTTGGTTTCCATGCCGCGGTCCACGGGCTGGTAGTAGGTGCGTTCGCCCATGGCGTCGGGGAATCCGGTTTGGCCCAGGGCCACGCCCTCGGGGGCATCGTGGTCGTATTGGTAACCGGCGCCGTAGCCCAACTGCTTCATCATCTTGGTGGGCGCGTTGCGCAGGTGCAGCGGCACGTCCTGCGTGCCGTGCTCCACCACGTCGGCCTGCGCTGCCTTGAAGGCCACGTAGGCGGCGTTGGATTTGGCGCAACTGGCAAGGTAGATCACCACTTGCGCCAAGGCCAGGTCGCCTTCGGGGCTGCCCAGGCGATCGTAGGCATCCCAGGCCTCGATGGCCATCTGCAGCGCGCGCGGATCGGCAAGGCCGATGTCTTCCACGGCCATGCGGGTGAGCCGGCGCGCCAGGTACACCGGGTCGCAGCCGCCGTCGAGCATGCGCGCAAACCAGTACAGCGCGGCATCGGGATTGGAGCTGCGCACGGATTTATGCAACGCGGAAATCTGGTCGTAAAACTGCTCACCCTGCTTGTCGAAGCGGCGCGTGCGGTCGGCCAGCACCTGCACCAGGGTGGACTGGGTGATATGGCCGCCTTCATCCGCAGCCAGTTCGGCCGCAATCTCCAGCAGGGTGAGGGCGCGGCGCACGTCGCCGTCGGCAGCGCCGGCAATCTCACCCAAGCGCTCGGCGTCCACGGTGATGCCCTGCCCGCCCAAGCCGCGGGCCTCGTCGGCCAGCGCGCGCTGCAGGGCGTCCACGATGTCCTCGCGCGATACCGATTCGAGCACGTGCACGCGGCAGCGCGACAGCAGCGCGGAGTTGAGTTCGAACGAGGGGTTCTCGGTGGTGGCGCCGACGAACAGGATGCTGCCGCGTTCGATGTGCGGCAGGAAGGCGTCCTGCTGGGTCTTGTTGAAGCGGTGCACCTCGTCTACGAATAAAACCGTCCGGCGTCCTTCGTTGAAGCGCTGCTCGGCGGCAGCCAGCACTTCGCGAACCTGCGGCAGGCCCGACAGCACGGCGGAAATGGCGATGAACTCGGCCTGGGCATAGCGCGCCAGCAGCAGCGCCAGCGTGGTCTTACCGCAGCCCGGCGGGCCCCAGAGGATCATCGAGTGCACGCGGCCCGATTCCACCGCGCGGCGCAGCGCCGAGCCGCTGGCCAACAAACGCCGCTGCCCCACCATGTCGTCCAGGCTAGCCGGGCGCATGCGTTCGGCCAGCGGCTTGAGGCCCTCGGGGGCCTGGAACAACGAGTCGCTGGCAGCGGGCTTCTTTTTCACGGGCGGCTGGCCGGCGGTCAATCCTGAAGCGGAATGACCTCGGCGGCCTCGGCCACTTCGCCCACCTGGTCCACGCCCGGCGGCTTCACGAACACGAAGGTGCCGGGGGCAAACGCCGGATTGCGCTGCCAGGCCGAAAACACCATCACCGTACGCTGGCCCAGGTTGTCGTACATCTCCATGCGGCCCAGGCCGGCGGCATTGAAGCCCAGCCGCGCGCGGTCGAAGGGAGCGTCATCGGGCTTGCGCGGCGTCAGCAGCAGCCATGCCAGGCCGTCGCCCTGTCCGTCCTCGGTCACCTTGAACTGGCGCTCCAGCTCGGCCGGATCAATCAGCATCGCAAGCGGGCTGTTCTGCTCTTCGAGACTTTGCTGGCGAACCGTCACCTGCTCCATGTCCGGGTCGTAGATCCAGATGTGGTCGCCGTCGGCCACCAGCAGCTGTGGGAAGGGTTTCTCGTATTCCCAGCGGAACTGCCGCGGCGCCTTGAGCTTGACGTTGCCCACCGAGGTTTCGCGCAGCTCGCCGCCAGCGGCATACACGCGCTGCTCGAACCGCGAGGACAGGCCCTGGACGCCCTGGCTGAAGGCGGTGAACTGGGTCTTGGCGCCGGCCTGGGCCGTGGTGCAAATCAGCACGGCGCACAGGGCGGTGAGCAGGCGGCGGGTCGAGGTCATCGTCGGTTTCCAAGGAAGTCGCGGCAGCATGGCGGGCGCCGCCTGAACGAAGCACGAAGTGCGCGGGACGGGCCGGTAACCGCGCAATAACTCACTCTGACACCGCTATTGGCGGGGGGGTGGGGGGGCCAGGACGGTGCGGTCGCCGTTGTGTTCGGGGCCGGAGACGATGCCGGCGGCTTCCATGGCTTCGATCAGGCGGGCGGCGCGGTTGTAGCCGATTTTCAGGCGGCGCTGGACGCCGGAGATGGAGGCGCGGCGGGTTTCGGTGACCACTTTCACCGCCTCGTCGTAGAGCGGGTCGCTTTCGTCGCCGCTGCTGCCGGCCTCGGGCAGGCCGCCGGCGCCGACCACCACGCCGTCGCCCATCATCTGCACTTCTTCAAGCACGCCTTCGAGGTAATCGGGGCCGCCGCTGTTCTGGCGCAGGTGCGCCACCACGCGATGCACTTCGTCGTCGCTGACGAAGGCGCCGTGCACGCGTTCGGGCATAGCGGTGCCGGGCGGCAGATAAAGCATGTCGCCGTTGCCCAGCAGCGTTTCAGCGCCGGATTGATCGAGAATCGTGCGCGAATCAATCTTGCTCGACACCTGGAACGCCATGCGCGTGGGGATGTTGGCCTTGATAAGGCCGGTGATCACGTCCACCGACGGCCGCTGCGTGGCCAAGATCAAATGGATGCCGGCTGCGCGGGCCTTCTGCGCAAGGCGGGCGATCAGCTCCTCCACCTTCTTGCCGACGATCATCATCATGTCGGCGAACTCGTCGATGAACACGACGATG
>JANNQY010000032.1:0-5986 GCA_031400995.1 Lysobacteraceae bacterium | reverse complement strand
GCTCGGGCAGCGGCGACTCATCCGCTGCCAGCGCAAACGTGACGCCATCTGGTGGCAGCGCGCCACCGATGGCCACCGCGGCATCGCCGCGGGCCGGGTATAGCTGCAAGCGCGCATCCGCGGCCTTGCCCGGCCAGCGCAATCGGCCGGCATCCAGCCATGCCGCACGCGCGTCGGTGATGCCGGATGCCGACGGCGACAGCACGCGCGCGTGCACCGGCGCATCGCAGTCGACCGTAGCCAACGCCGCATGGGCGCGGCCGCCGCAGGCAGCCAGCAGGCACAGGGCCAGCGCGGTCCTGCGCACGGATTCAGGCCACGCCGGGTGCGGCCACCGCGGTGGCCTTGGCCGGCAGCAGGCGGTTCACCAGCAGGATCACCGCCAGCGTGGCCACCAGGGTGATGAACATCAGGTGGATGTAGTGCAGCGGCGACCAGACGAAGGTGAAAACCGCATACAGGGCCGCGCCGAACACGATGCCGATGCGCGCCGCCAGTCCCTTCACCCAAGGGAACATCACCGCCGTGATGAAGATCGCCAGCACCGGCATCGAATACAGGCCGTTGAGCCGCTGCAGGGTGTCAACGATGCTGCGCGAATTCTCATACACGGGCACGATCATCAGCGAGCCGATGGTGAACACCACCGCAACCCACTGCCCCACCCGCTTCACGTCCGCCTTGGGATTGATGTAGCGGATGTGCAAGTCGCAGGAATACAGGGCCGAGGCCGAATTCAGGCAGGAGTTGTAGCTCGACAGCACCGCGCCGGCGATAACCGCGGCGAACGCACCCGACAGCCACGGCGGCAGTACGTCAGCCACCAGGCGACCATAGGCGCTGTCGCCGATGTCGCCGTAAAGCTTGAAGGCGATGATGCCCGGCAGCACCACGATCAGCGGCATCACCAGCTTGAAGGCGGCGGCGGCGTACAGGCCCTTCTGCGCCTCGCGCACCGAGCGCGCCGCCAGCGCGCGCTGGGCGATCACCATGTTGGTGCCCCAGTAGAACAAGTGAATGAAGACCATGCCGGTGAGCAGGGTGGTCCACGGAATGTCCGACTCCGGCCCGCCCCACATGGTGAGCCGTTCGGCCGGGACGCCGCTGAGGTCGAAATCCACCGCCGCCAGCGCCAGCACCGTCACCGTACCGCCCAGCACCAGCAGGCCGACGCCGTTGAAGGTGTCGGAGATGGCGATGGCGCGCAGCCCGCCGAAAAAAGCATAGGCCAGGCCAACGATCGCGTAGAAGCTGGCGATCTGGAAGATGCTCAGCTGCGGGCTGAACATGGACTTCATGAACAGCGATCCGGTGTACAGCACCACCGGCAGCAGGATGAAGAGGTAGCCGGCCAAGAACAGGATGGACACCAGCGCGCGCAGCCCGGGATCACCCAACTGGCGTTCGATAAGCTCGGGTGTCGTAGTGCAGCCGTGCTTGTAATAGAGCGGGATCAGCACGTGGGCCAGGATCAGCAGGCCGGCGATGGCGCCGAACTCCCACCACGCCACCAGCGCCATCTGGGCACCGTTCATCCCGACAATCTGCTCCGCGCTGATGTTGGTCAGCAGCAGCGAGCCGGCGATGTAGGGCCAGGCCAGGGTGCCGCCGGCCAGGTAGTAATCCTTGGAGTCGTTGCTGTCTCGCACCGCGCCACGGCAGCGCCACCAGGTGGCCAGGGCCACTACGGCCGTGAGCGCGAAGAAAATGATTAACTGAATTGCAAACGCCGACATACCAAGCCTCCCCAGGCCGAAGTGACCAACACCATAACGCCCGGCCCAAGCCCCGATGCCGGGCCGACGCATGAATACGGTAGTCCTTATGACGCACTGGTGTCGCGCACGGCGGCGCCGGGCTATGAATACGATTGCAGCGGTATCGGTGCCCCACGCCCCCCGCTAAGCTCTCCCGACGAGGGGCGAGGGGACCACGCCACGGAGCAGGCGACATGGAAACACCAGGCTGGTGGCGCGGCGCCGTCATCTACCAGATCTACCCGCGCAGCTTCCTGGACGTCAACGGCGACGGCGTGGGCGACCTGCGTGGGATCGAGGACAAGCTCGACTACGTGGCCAGCCTGGGCGTGGACGCCATCTGGATATCGCCCTTCTTCCTGTCGCCGATGGCCGACTTCGGCTACGACATCGCCGATTACTGCGCGGTGGACCCGCTGTTTGGCACCCTGGCCGACTTCGACCGGCTGCTGGCGAAGGCCCATTCGCTGGGCCTGAAGGTGATGATCGACCAGGTGCTCAGCCACAGCTCCAACGAGCACGCCTGGTTCAAGGAAAGCCGCAGCAGCCGCGACAACCCCAAGGCCGACTGGTACGTGTGGGCCGACGCGAAGCCCGACGGTTCGCCGCCGAACAACTGGCTGTCGATCTTCGGCGGCGGCGCCTGGCAGTGGGAGCCGCGCCGCGGCCAGTACTACCTGCACAACTTCCTGGTGGCGCAGCCCGACCTGAACTTCCACAACCCGCAGGTGCAGCAGGCTTCGCTGGACAACGTGAAGTTCTGGCTCGACCGCGGCGTGGACGGCCTGCGCCTGGACGCGATCAACTTCTGCTTCCACGACCGCCAGCTGCGCGAAAACCCGGCCAAGCCGCCGGAGAAGCGCACCGGCCGCGGCTTCTCGCCCGACAACCCGTACGCGTTCCAGTACCACCACCACAACAACACCCAGCCGGAAAACCTGCCCTTCCTGGAGCGCCTGCGCGCACTGATGGACCAGTACCCCGACGTTGGCGCGCTGGGAGAAATATCCGCCGAGGACCTGCTCGGCACCATGACTGACTACACGCGGCCGGGCCGGCTGCACATGGGCTACAGCTTCGAGCTGCTTACCGAGGACGGTTCACCCGGTTTCATCCGCCGCACGGTGGAGGAGCTGCAGGCCAGCATGACCGACGGCTGGCCCTGCTGGTCGGTAAGCAACCACGACGTGGCGCGCGTGGTGACGCGCTGGGGCAAGGGCTCCAGCCACCCGCACCTGGCCAGCCAGTACAACGCGCTGGCCTGTTCGCTGCGCGGCTCGATCTGCATCTACCAGGGCGAGGAGTTGGGCCTCCCAGAGGCCGACGTGCCCTTCGAATTCATCCAGGATCCCTACGGCATCGCCTTCTGGCCAACCTTCAAGGGCCGTGACGGCTGCCGCACGCCAATGCCCTGGCAGCCCGGCAACGGCGCCGGCTTCAGCGCGGCCACGCCCTGGCTGCCGGTGCCCGACGCGCACCGCGCGCTTAGCGTGGCCACGCAGGAAGCCGACCCCGACAGCACGCTGCAGCGCTTCCGCCGCTTCCTGCACTGGCGCCACCGGCAGCCGGCGCTGATGGCCGGCGACCTGCGCTTCCTGGACGCGCCGGCGCCGGTGCTGGCCTTCGAGCGCACGCACCCCGGGCAGCGCATGCTGGTGGTGTTCAATCTTTCCGACCAGCCCCAGGCGGTAGTGCTGCCCGGCTTGGAAAACCTGCGCGCCGATCCCGGCCACGGGCTGCTGGCTGGCCAGGCGGACGACCGCCAGGTGCAGCTGCCGGCGCGCGGCGTGTATTTCGCCGTCGCGCCGACGGGTTGATCGCCGGAATCAGTCGCGGCGGTTTGGCTGCGAGCCCTGCGCCGCCGGCGCGACGTCGCTGCCGCGCTGTACCGCCGCCAGCGCCTCGTCCGACCAGCCGCCGCCGAGCGCACGGTAAAGCTCCACGTGCGCCAGCAGGTGCCGCTGTCGCGCCTGCGCCAGCGCGATCTCGGCGCCGTACTGCTGGCGCTGCGCGTCCAGCACGTCCAGGTAGCCCGAAGCGCCGGCGCGGAAACGCATGTCCTGCAGGCGCAGCGATTCGGTCGCCGCATCCGCGCTGATCTGCGACTGCACCACCACTTGGCCGCCCAGCTCGGTGCTGGCCATGGCATTGCTCACTTCGGCCAGCGCTTGTAGCACCGTGACGCTATAGTGGTGCGGGGGGGCGTGGGGGGGGGCGCGCGCGCCGCGCACGCCGTACACGCCTCGGCCCCAGTCCAGCAGCGGCAGCGAGGCATTCGGCCCCCAGGACTCCACTTCAGCGGTGCTGCCGCTGTTGTCGAAGACATCGCCCAGGTCCACGCCGGTGCGGCCCAGGAAACCGCCCAGGCCCAGCGTGGGCACCGGGAAGCGATTGGCGATGGCGACGCCCACGCGCGCGGTGGCCGCATGCAGGGCCTGCTCGGCGGCGCGCACGTCGGGGCGGCGCTCCAGCAGTTCGCTGGGCAGCCCCAGTTTGGGCAGCGCCGGCGGCTGCAGCAGCGCGGGCTCGGCGCTGCGCGGGATCGCCGCCGGCGCCTGGCCCAGCAGCAAGCTCAAGCTGTTCTCGGTAGCGATCACCGCCTGCTCGAGCTGCGGCAGACGCGCCCGCGTGGTGGCCAATTGGGTAATCGCCTGCTGCTCCTCGGCCCCCGACACCACCCCGCCCTGCATCAGCGAACGCACCAGCGCCAGCGACTCTTCCTGGGTCTGGATATTGGCGCGGGTGATCAGCACTTCCTGGTCGAGCTCGCGCAGCGTCAGCCACGCCGAGGCCGTGGTGGCCACCACGGTGGACATCACCGCGCGCGCCACGTCTTCGCTGGCCAGCAGCTCGGCGCGGGCGGCCTCGTTGGCGCGCCGCAGTTTTCCGAACAGGTCCAGCTCCCAGCTCAGCGCTAGGCCCAGGGCGTAGGCGGTGTCGTTGCTGCCGGCACCGGCCACGGGCGACGAACTCAGGGAGCCGTCGACATTGGGCAGCAGGCGCGAGCGGGTGTTGGTGAGCTGGCTCTGCGCCGCTTCGATGCGCAGCAGGGCAATCTTGAGGTCGAGGTTGCGGGCGACGGCGTCGCGGATCACCGCCTCCATCTCCGGGTCCTGGAACAGCCCCACCCAGGCGATGTCGGCGAAATCGCGCGCCTGCTCGCCGGTCACGGTGCCGCGGTAGGCCTCGGGCAGCGCCAGGTCGGGCCGCGCGTAGTCCGGGCCCAGGGTGCAGCCGGTGGCCAGTACGCCCGTGAGGGCCAGCGCCAGGATGCGGGGCTTCATGCGGACGCCTCCTGCGCGGCGGGCGCCGGCGGCGCGGGCGGTGCGGGCGTCTTGCCCGCCATCCGCTCCGACCAGCGCTGCACGATCACGTACAGCGCCGGCACCAGCAGCACCGAGAGGATGGTGGCCGAGATCATGCCGGCCAGCACCACCGTGCCCACCGACTGCTTGGACGCCGCGCCGGCGCCGCTGGCGATGTACAGCGGCACCACGCCCAGGATGAAGGCGAACGAGGTCATCAGGATCGGCCGCAGGCGCAGCTTGGCCGCGTTGATGGCCGCCTCGGCGATCTCCATGCCCGACTCGCGGTTGAGCTTGGCGAACTCGACGATCAGGATGGCGTTCTTGGCCGCCAGGCCGATCAGCGTGACGATGCCGATCTGGCCGTAGACGTTGAAGTCCATGCCGCGCATCAGCACGCCGGCGAACGCGCCCAGGGCGCCCAGCGGCGCCGCCATCATCACCACCATCGGCACCGACCAGCTCTCGTACAGTGCGGCCAGGAACAGGAACACCACCACCACCGACAGCAGCATCACCAGGGCCGCCGCGCTGCCCGATTCGATCTCCTCGCGCGTCTGCCCGGACCACTCATAGCCGTAGCTGTCGTCAAGCACCTCGGCGGCGGCCTCTTCCAGCGCCGCGATGGCCTGGCCGGAGCTGTAGCCCGGCGCCGGCGAACCGCTGACGTCGGCCGCGGGGTAGAGGTTGTAGCGCTGCAGGAAGCGCGGCCCGGACGAGGGGGTGTAGGTGACCAGGGTGTCGAGCGGGATCATCTCGCCGTCGCCGCTGCGCACGAACAGCTTGGACAGCGTGGAGATGTCGCGCCGGTAGTCGGCGTCGGCCTGCATGGTGACCTTGTAGTTCTGCCCGAAGCGGGTGAACTCGTTGATCTGCGAGCCGCCCAGGAAGGTCTGTAGCGAGGCGAACACATCGCTCAGCGGC
>JANNQY010000031.1:0-1585 GCA_031400995.1 Lysobacteraceae bacterium | reverse complement strand
CAACCCGGCGGCGCCGCTGGCCGAGCTGATGGCCGCGCTGCCGCCCGGTGATGCCGATGCGCCTGTGCCCACGTGGCGCGTGGATCATCGGCTGCAGCCGTTCCATGCCGACTATTTCAACGGCAGCGATCCGCGGCTGTTTTCCTTCCGTGCGGAGTTCGCCAGCATGGTGGCTGACGCGCCCGGCGCGACCACGCTGATGTCGGATGTCCCGCCGCCGGACGAGACCGAAGCGCGCGAAGTCTCGCTCGCCGAACTGAAGCGATACTTCCGCGACCCCGCCCGCGTGCAGCTGGCCGACCGCCTGGGTGCGCGGCTGGACGCACTGGATGACGGTGGCCTGGCCGAAGACGAGCCGCTGGAAGCGCGCATGGAGCGGCTGGATTCGCCGGCGCGCAAGCTCTGCCTTGAGTTGCTGTCCGACCTGCGCGCCCGCCGCGACCTGCCCGCGCCCGAAGCGATGCAGCTGGCTGGCCTGCTGCCCGCTGGCAAGCTGGGTGCTGCCGCGTGGCAGAAGGAACTCGCCGCCGCGATTGCCGTGGTCGACACCGCGCGTAATCGCGAAGAGCTCAAGACATTGCTTGCCGCCGGCCTGCCGCCCCCGTCGCCACTGCCGATGCGCCGCGACTTCGGCCGCTTCCACGTCACCGGCGACTTGGGCACTGGCTACGACGGCGGTGATGCGCTGTACGTGATCGACGTGTTCCCGAACCGCGAGAAGGAGAACACCCTCGACCTGCGCGACCGCCTGCCGCTGTTCCTGGCCTGGGCGATGGTGCGGCTGGCGCCGGAGAATGCCGGGCGCGCAGTGCATCTGTGCGCGCTGGTGCAGAAGCCGCCGGGCAATTCGAAGAACTGCGAATGGCAGCCGGGCTTTGATCGGTGGAACGCTGATTTCCTGCGCGCCGATGATGCGGGTAAGGCAATGTTCGCGGAGATCCTGGAAGAAAGTGTCGCGAAGTTGCTCGAACTCTGGGCACGCCCTGCCACCAACCCCGCGTGGTACTTCCCGCGCGCCGCCGCGGCCATCGCCATCCGCCAGAAGGACGACGATGCGGAAGGTGCCTGGCAGGCCGAGCGGGGCTACGCGCCCGGCTACGCGCGCCTGCTCGGGCGCGGACTCGATTTCGAAGAAGGGACGCCCCACTTCGATAGCCTCAAGGCCGAGTCCGAAACGCTGATGCGATTGATCACCCCGGGCGGGGAGGGCGGCGAATGACGATGCCCGTCCTCGTCCGTCACTGGTCGCAGCTGCCGCTGGGTGCACCCGGCCGCTCGCTGGTGGAAGCCAGCGCCGGCACCGGCAAGACCTGGACCATCGCGGTTCTGTACCTGCGGCTGCTATTGGAGCCGGCCTCGGCCTTCAAGGTGGACCAACTGGTGGTCACCACCTTCACTGACGCCGCCGCGCAGGAATTGCGCGAACGCCTGCGTCACTCGCTGCGCGATGCGCTGGCGCTGGCCGACGCAATCACGGCGGGCCAGCCCGCGCCCGAAGCGCCGGGCGAAGACCAAGCCTGGCTGCTCGCGCGCTGGGTGAATGTGGACGCGCGCGCCGAAGACCGCCTGCGCCTGCGCCTGGCCC
>JANNQY010000030.1:0-2106 GCA_031400995.1 Lysobacteraceae bacterium | reverse complement strand
GAATTCAACGGCGTTGCGCTGTCGGTCACCGCCAGCATCGGTGTGGCCATCGGCAATGGCAGCACCCACGACGCCGATGATCTGATGAACGGCGACGCTGGCCTGGACATGGTGCTGGACCAGCTGGAAGAAAACCTGGCGCGCAATCCGCGGCCCGACCACCGCACGGTGATCATCCACTTCGCCATCTCGCGGCCCGAGCAGGTGGCCCGGATAAAGCAGCTGGGCGCCATCGTCAGCGGCAACCCCTACTACCCGGTGGCGCTGGCGGACAACTACCGGAGCAACGGCCTGGACGCCGAACGCGCCGACGCCATGGTGCGGATGGGCGACGTTGAACGCGCCGGTATTTCGTTCTCCTTCCACTCCGACATGCCGATGGCGCCGGGGCAGCCGCTGTTCCTGATGTGGTCGGCGGTGAACCGGGTGACCAACGACGGCAACGTGCGCGATCCCGAGCAGCGGGTGAGCCGCCTGGGCGCGCTGCGTGCGGTGACGCTGGACGCCGCGTATTCCCTGCAGCTTGAGAAGGACGTGGGCAGCATCGTCGCCGGCAAGCTGGCCAATTTCACGGTGTTGGGCGACAACCCGCTCACGGTTGAGCCGATGGCCATCAAGGACATCCCGATCTGGGGCACGGTGCACGAAGGCCGCGTGCTGCCGCGCGGCGAGTAGGCGCGGGGCTTACGTCCCCGGCCGGTGCGCCGCCTTCGGCTCGGCCAGCTCCTGGCCGGGCTGTGCGCGGCCGGCCATTTCCGCGCCGGCGTCGGCCGGCAGCCGGAACATCACCCAGGCCGACAGCGCCGAAATCACGCCCACCGCCAGGAAGGCCCAGCTGAAGTTGCCGGCGTCGGTGTAGGCGGTGCCGCTGAGGTCGCCGGCGATCTGCAGCGCGTAGCCGCCGATGGCGATGCCCAGCGCCAGCGACAGCTGCTGCGCCATCCCGGCCAGGCTGGTGGCCTGGCTCATGCGCGCCGGCTCCACTTCCGCGTAGCTGATGGCATTGAGGCTGGTGAACTGCAGCGAACGGAAGCAGCCCGACACCACCAGCACCGCCATGATCAGCAGGTGCGGCGTCTGCGCGTTGAACAGCCCAAAGCCCGCCAGCATCGCCGAGGCCAGCAGCGCGTTGATCCACAGCACGCGCCGGAAGCCGAAGCGGTGCAGCACGCTGGCGGCGATGGTCTTCATGAACATCGCGCCTGCCGCCGAGGCGAACGTGATCAGGCCTGACTGCAGCGCCGTCAGGCCAAAGCCCAGCTGCAGCATCAGCGGCAGCAGGAAGGGCGTGGCGCCGATGCCGATGCGAAACAGCGCACCGCCCAGCACGCCGGCGCGGAAGGTGGGATGGCGCAGCAGACGCAGGTCGATCAGCGGATTGGCGTGGCGCCCTGCGTGCCAGACATAGGCCGCCAACGCCACCAGACCCAGGACCAGGCACGACGCGGCCAGCGACGTGGCCACCAGGTGCCTTCCAAGCGTTGAAAATCCGAAGAGCGCCAGCGCCAGGCCCAGCCCCGACAGCGCAAAGCCGCGCGCGTCCAGCGGCGTCGCCGGCTCGCGGATATCGGGGATGAAGCGGTGCGCCAGCGCGATGCCGAGCAGACCAATCGGGATATTGATGAGGAATATCCAGCGCCAGTCGCCAACCGTCACCAGCAGGCCGCCCAACGGCGGGCCGATGATCGGCGCCACCAGCGCCGGGATGGTGAGCCAGCTCAGCGCCTGCACCAGTTCGCTCTTGGGCACCGAGCGCAGCAGCACCAGCCGCCCCACCGGCACCATCAGCGCACCGCCCATGCCCTGCAGGAAGCGCGCACCCACCAGCTGCGCCAGCGTCTGGCTGCCCGCGCAGGCCAGCGAGCCGAGCAGGAACACGGCAATCGCCGCCATGAAGGTCGGCCGCGCACCAAAGCGGTCGGCGACCCAGCCGCTGATGGGAATGAACACCGCCAGCGACATCAGGTACGCCGTGAGCGCGAGCTTGAGCGCAATCGGCTCGGTGCCCAGGTCCGCCGCAATCGCCGGCAGCGCCGTGGCGATGGCCGACGAATCCATGTTCTCGATGAACAGGGCGCAGGCGACGATCAGCGCGAGGCGGCGGCC
>JANNQY010000029.1:0-8360 GCA_031400995.1 Lysobacteraceae bacterium | reverse complement strand
CTGATACCAGACATCAGGGACAGCAGCAGCGGGTGTGGACTGCTTCAGGTCAACGAAAATCGTGGTCTGGCCCGCCGTGGTGTAGCTGCGGATGCGGTCCAGGAAGTCGGTTTCCTGCAGCGTGCGCTCCAGGCGCTCGGTCACCTGCTCCATGGTTTCTTCAACGGTTGCACCGGGCCAGGCCGCGCCCACCACCATGGTGCGGAAGGTGAACGCGGGGTCCTCGTTCCGGCCCAGGTTCACGAACGACGCTGCACCGGCGACCACGGCCAGGATCATCAGGAAAATCACCAGCGAGCGCTTCGACAGCGCCCACTCGGAAAGATTCGGACCGATCATGGCGCGGGAGCCTCGAGCAGGCGAACCTTCTGGCCGGGGCGCAGCGCCTGCACGCCGGCGGTAACAATGATGTCCCCCGAAGTGAGGCCGGACTGGACCCTGACCCACTCGGAGTCATTCGCCTGGACGGCAATCGGGCGCGCCGAGACCGTCAATGTTTCCGGATCCACCACCCACACCGCCGAGCCGCCTTCTATGCGGAACAGCGCCAAGGCCGGTATCTGCACGCTGAGTGCCGCTGCCAACTGCACCCGGCCGGTCACCGTGCTGCCCAGGCGCATGGCTTCCGGAGGGTTCAAAAGCTCGATGCGCACGGCAAAGGTGCCGGTCACCGGGTCGGCGCGCGGGGACACTTCACGCACGCGACCCTGCGCTTCCACCTTGGGGTCGCTGGTGAGGAATACCGACACCGTTGCATCCCGGGTTGCCGCATCCTTCACGGCCGCCGGCACGTCGAACACGGCATCCAGCGCTCCGATGCGAGCAATCTGGACAATCATCCGGCCGGCCGACACCACTTCGCCGGCATCCGGGCCGCGGGCCGTGACGATGCCTCCGGCGTCGGCATACAGGCGGGTGAAGCCCAGGCGGTTCTGCGCCAGTTCAACCTGGGATTGCACGGACTTGACCTGCGCCTCCGAGGTCTTCAGCACCGCCTCGGCGTTGTCGAAGGCGGCGCGGGAAACCGCGGCGTCGGCCACCAGGTCGCGCATTCGGACGAAGTTGTTGCGCGCGTCCACCAGCAGCACCTGCGCGGCGATCAGCTGCGCCTGCGCCGACTGCAGCCCGCTCTCTTCGTTCTGGGAGTCAAGCCGCGCGAGCAGCTGCCCTTTCTTGACGATATCGCCGATCTCCACCGTGCGCTCGATCAGCTGGCCGTCAAGCCGGAATGCCTGGTTGACCTCGCTCTGCGCCTGGACCCGGCCGGTGAGCACGATGTTGCCGCTGCTGTCGCGGCTCTCGATGGTCACGGTGCGAACCGGGCGTACTTCGGGCGGGATTTCTTCGCCCGCTCCCCGGCAGCCCGAAACCAAGGCCACCGCGAGGAGCAGCCACAGCGCGTGGGCGCCAGTCGAACGGTTCAGCCGCACTGCGACGTCGCTTGCATTCATGGATAAATCCCCGGTGATTTTCTCGATTTACCCATCCGCAGGGCAAGTGCGGGGGCAAGGCCAACGAGAACAAGATAGCAAATTCGCCGCAATTCAGGTCGGGTTCAAATACGCTAAATCGCGATGTAGGGTCGCTCGAATTTCATTTTTATTTAACAATCGGCCGTGCCGTTTCTTTGACTGGGCGGGGGCCAGATTGGCGAACGACCCCGGGCAAGCCCCGGGCCGGCACGATCATCAGCAGCGCCAAACCCGCCATGAAAAACAAGGACAGTTTCAGCGACCGCAGGCGTGACTGCGCGTTGATCTGCACGGCGATTTCGCGTTGGCCGGGGTCGGCGGATGTTTTCGCCAGTACGCCGGCAAGCTGCTGGTTGCTGAGGAAGGCCGGGCGATCGAAATTGACCTGCCCGATGAGGCTGGCGGGCAGCAGCGGATGCAGCTGCACCTCGCGCTGCACGTTGGCCGTGAGCAGCCCCACCACCAGCGCCCCCGAAAGCGCCGTGCCCACGCCGTTGGCCAGGTTGCGCACTGCCCCGCGCAAGGCACCCACGTCGCCCACCAGGCGCTTGGGCGCTGCGGCCAACAGCAGCCCAAACAGCAGGGTGAGCAGCGCCCCCTGCCCAAGCCCCACCACGATGAGCGCAGCCACCACCAGGGCATCGCTCCACGCGTAGCCAATCGTGATGGCCAGCAGGGTCAGTGCCGCAGCCACCATGGCGAAGCAGTACTGGGCCAGCCGCCGCGGACTCACCCGGTCATAGAGGCCAACGACCAGCAGGGACGCCGCCAGTACCGCCAACTGATAGGGCACCAGTGCGCCTGCGGTCTGCAGGCTGTTGCGGCCCTGCGCCATCTGAATGTAGAGCGGCACCAGAAAGTTCAGCCCGCTACCAATGATGACAATGGCCATCAGCGACACCAACGCCATTCTTTCAGACCGCGTCCGCAATACCTCCAAGGCCAGCAGCGGCGTGCGATGGGTCCGCTGGCGGCGCTGGCACCAGGCCACGAACAGCTGGATTCCGAACAGGCCTGCCACGATCAGCGCGAAGGCGGGCGATAGTCCGAAAAGATTCGCCGGCGCCAATGGCGTCGCCAGCAGCACCCCCCACCCGGTGAGATTGTTGAAGCCCAGGCTCAACAGCGTCACCGCCAGCGCGCACAGCACCAAGCCCAGGGCGTCGATTTCGACCCCCGGCGAAGGCGCGACCGGACGAAGACGACCGGCCAAGTAAAGCGTGACCGCCGCCAGCGGAATGATCAGCGCAAATGCGTAGCGCCAGCCCAACTGCGTTCCGAGCACGCCGGCGATGAAAAACGCCGCGACCGTCGCGCCGGCCTGCACTGCGCCGAGGATGCCGATGGCCTTGGACTTCTGCCGGCCCGAATAGTTATCCGCTATCAGCACCACCACGGCGGGCAGCATCAGCGCTGCCCCGAAGCCCGCCAGGCCTTGCATCGCAATCAGCACCGTGATGCTGGGGCTGAAGGTCACCAGCACCGAGGCTGCCAGCAGCAAACCACTCGCAGCGCGAAATACCCGGCTGGCGCCAAAACGCTGTCCCAGCTTGGCCCCAAACATGATGAACGAGGCCACTGCGATCGAATACACCACGATGGCGGTGCCCACCTGGGTGGGCGCCGAGCCGAACTCGGCAACGATGCCACCGATGGAAACCGGCAGGAAATTAAGATTCAGGGTGGTGAGCGCCTGCCCCATGGCGATGATGGCCATGGGGAACCATGATGCCGGCTGCTCTCCGGCGTCCAAGGAAATATCCTGCACCGTCTGCCCCGCGCTTGCAGAGGATTCGACGCGAGAATAGCATCGCGGCCATATAGAAGGTAACGCTGGCCCTGGCGGTCACGGAGTGCAAAAAATGTTGACGCGCCTGATGGGCCTGAGTCGGTTGACCGCGATACTGGCGGTGGTCGGCATTCTCGCGGGGTCCTTTGCACTGCTGGTCTACGAGGGCATCTTGGTGGCCCTCACCGTCATCGAGATGCTGGACGATGGTGGCGTCTCGCCCAAGACCGCGAAGATACTGGCCGTGGGGCTCATCGAGGCGATCGACATCTTCCTGATCGCAGTCATGGCCAACATGATGGGCCAAGGGCTGTACAAACTCTTCATCGACCCCGACCTCAAGTTGCCCGCGTGGATGGCAATGCGGGACATGGACGATCTCAAGAGAAACCTGAGCACCAGCATCATCGCCGTGCTGTCCGTACTCTTCATGCGCGAGGCGGTGTCGTGGGACGGGCAGCGCGACCTGCTGCAGCTGGGTGGCGCCATCGCGCTCATGATCGCTGCGCTCACGTTCTATCTCGTGGCCAAGAAGCGGCCGGACTGACCAAGGAGAACCGGATGCACCGTAGTGTTGGAGATCTCGAACAAGGCGTCCTGCGCCGGTCCATCGCCACCACTGCGGTAATAGCCACCACGGGCGTCGCTTTCGGCCTTTTTTCGCGCTCGCAGGCCATTCTTTTTGACGGCGTATTCTCGCTGGTGGATGGCGTGATAGTTCTCCTTTCGCTGGGGGTTTCGCGGCTGTTGATGAGCGAAGGCAGCCGGCGCTTCCAGTTCGGCTACTGGCATATCGAGCCCATCGTGGTGGCCTTCAACGGCACGGTGCTAATGCTGCTGTGCCTGTACGCGCTGCTCAATGCCGTGCGCGGCCTGATGACCGGCGGGCGGGACCTGAACTTCGACCAGGCGATTTTTTACGCAGCGGCCATGATGGTGATCTGCTTTGGCATGTATTTTTACGAGCGGCACAGCAACGAGAAGATCCAGTCCCAGTTCATCCGGCTGGACATGCAGAGCTGGCTGATGTCGGCGATGATCGGCGCCGGCCTGCTGCTGGCCTTCGGCGCCGCGATCCTGGCCAAGGGAACGCAGTTCGAGCCATGGGTGCCCTACGCCGACCCCGCCATCCTCGCGCTGCTCACCTCGATCATGATTTTCCTGCCGCTGGGTGCGGTGATCAAGGCAGTGAAGCAGATTTTCCAGGTGGCCCCGGAAGGCCTGGACCGCCGCATCCGTGGCTTCATGGACACGCTGGTCCAGGCGCGCGGCTTCATCACCTACTCCAGCTACGTGGCGCGCGTGGGCCGGGCGCAGTTCATCGAAATCTACATCGTGATGCCGCGGGACTATCCCATCCCCAGCGTGGACCTGCTGGACGACATCCGCGTCGAAATCGGCGCCTTCATCGGCGACCCTGGCCCGCAGCGCTGGCTCACCATCACCTTCACCGGGGATCCATCGGCCATCTGAGCGGCCCTGCCGCAGGACCGTCCGCTATCCGACGTAGACGGTCTTGATGTTCATGAACTCATGGATGCCGTGCTCGGCCAGCTCGCGGCCGTAGCCCGAGGCCTTGGTGCCGCCGAATGGCAGGCGCACGTCGCTGCGGACGATGGCGTTGACGAAGCAGGCGCCGGCCGTTATCTGCCGAGCCGCGGCATCGCCGCGGGCGGTGTCGCGGGTCCAGACGCTGGCGCCCAGGCCGAAGGCGGTGTCGTTCGCCACTCGCAGCGCCTGAGCCTCGTCGGCAACGCGAATGATGCTGGCCACGGGGCCGAACAGCTCTTCGTCGTAGGCCGGCATGCCCGGCACAACGTGGTCCAGGATAGATGCGGGATAAAACGTGTCGCCGGCCCCGGGCAGGCAGCCCAACAGCGGCTGGGCGCCCTTGGCCACGCTGGCCTGCACCTGCTTGTGCAGCTCGTCCCGCAGGTCGGCGCGCGCCATGGGCGCGATACCGGTGGTTTCGGCCTCGGGATCACCGGGCTGCAAGCGCGCCGCGGCCGCCGCGAAGCGACGCACGAACTCGTCAGCAATGGCGTCCACCACGATGAAGCGCTTGGCCGCGATGCAGGTTTGCCCGGCGTTGCCAAAGCGCGACAGCACGGCCATGGGCACGGCCAGATCCAGGTCAGCGTCCTCCAGCACCACGAACGGATCGCTGCCGCCCAACTCCAGCACGCACTTCTTGAGGTGCTTGCCGGCGGTCGCGCCCACCGAGCGCCCTGCCCGCTCGCTGCCCGTCAGCGTCACGGCCTTGATACGTGGGTCGCCGATCACTTCTGCCGCTTGGTCGGAATTGATGTGCAGTACGCCGAACACCCCCGTCGGCACGCCGGCATCGGCCATCACCTGGGCGATGGCATCGGCGCAGCGCGGCACGTTGGTGGCGTGCTTGAGCAAGGCCACGTTGCCGGCCATCAGCCCCGGCGCCAGGAACCGGAAGACCTGCCAGATGGGGAAATTCCACGGCATGATCGCCAGCACGCAGCCGATGGGCTCGTAGGTGACGTAGCTGCGGCTGGCCTCGGTGGCGATCACCTGGTCCTGCAGGTAGCGCGCGGCGCTGTCGGCGTAGTACTCGCAGGCTGACGCTGACTTCTCGATTTCGGTGAGCGCCTCGCGGCGCAGCTTGCCCATGTCGGCGGTCATGGCGCCGGCAATGGCCTCCCGGCGCGTGCGCAGCGCCGCAGCTACCTTGCGCAGGTAGGCGCCGCGCTCGTCCACGCTGCGGGCCGACCACGAAGGGAACGCCGAAGCTGCCGCCGCCAGCGCGGCTTCAATCTCGGCCGGGCCGACCATGTCGTAGCGATGGATCTCGCCGGTCCAGGGATTTCGGTTCTCGATCGCCATCACTCAGCCTTTTCCAAAGCCATCTGCATGTCGCGCTGGCGCTTCTTCTCATCGCGGGACATCACCCACCAGCCAATCAGCGCCGCCACGGAAACCGCCAGGATCATCAGCGTGGCGAGCGCGTTGATCTTCGGGCTCACGCCCAGGCGCACCGAGGAAAAGACCTTCATCGGCAGCGTGGTGGACGAAGGGCCGGACACGAAGCTGGAGATCACCAAATCGTCCAGCGACAGGGTGAAGGCCAGCAGCCAGCCCGAGATCAGCGCCGGCGCGATGATGGGCAAGGTGATGACGAAGAAGACCTTCAGCCGATTCGCGCCCAGGTCCATCGCCGCTTCTTCCAGCGACCGGTCCAGTTCGGCCAGGCGCGAGGAAATCACCACCGTGACGAACGCCATGCAGAACGTCACGTGGGCAATCCAGATGGTGAGCATGCCGCGCTGCTCGCCGATGCCGATGATGGGCCCGATGGACACGAACAGCAGCAGGATGGACAGGCCGGTGATCACCTCGGGCATCACCAGCGGGGCGGTCATCAAGCCGCCGAAAATTGTCTTTCCGGGGAAATCGCGGAAACGGGTCATCACCATCGCCGCCATCGTGCCCAAGATCACCGAAGCGCAGGCCGTCCAGAACGCGATCTGGATGCTCACCCACGCCGCCGACATCATTTGCTGGTCGCGGAACAGCTCGCCGTACCACTTCACTGAAAAGCCCGACCACACCGTCACCAGGCGCGATTCGTTGAACGAGTAGATGATCAGGCTGAGGATGGGCGCATAGAGAAAGACCAGGCCCAACGCCAGCATGGTCTTGGTGAATGCGGTATTCCGGGATGTGCTCATGACAGCCGCGACTCCAATTCCTTGGACTGGTAGCGATGGAAAATCATGATGGGCACGATAAGCAGCACCAACATCACGATCGCCACCGCCGAGGCCACCGGCCAGTCACGGTTGTTGAAGAACTCCTGCCAGAGCACCCGGCCGATCATCAGCGTGTCGGCGCCGCCCAGCATTTCCGGGATCACGAACTCGCCCACCACCGGGATCATCACCAGCATGGCGCCAGCGATGATGCCGGCCTTGGACAGCGGCAAGGTGATGGTGAAGAAGTATTTCCACGGCCGCGCGCCCAGGTCGTTGGCGGCTTCGATCAGGCGGTAGTCGTGCTTTACCAGGTTGGAATACAACGGCAGCACCATGAACGGCAGGTATGCGTAGACGATGCCGATGTAGACCGCCAGCGGCGTGTGCAGGATCTGCAGTGGCTCGTCGATGACGCCCAGGCCGATCAGGAAATTGTTGAGCAGGCCGTTGTTCTTGAGGATGCCTACCCAGGCATAGATGCGGATAAGGAACGAGGTCCAGGACGGCAGGATCACCAGCATCAGGGCGATGTTGCGGTTGGCCGGCTCCATTCGCGAAATGGCGTAGGCAATCGGGTAGCCCACCAGCACGCACAGGAAGGTGGAAATCACCGCGATTTTCAGCGAACTCAGGTACGCGTTGACGTAAAGATTGTCGCGCACCAGGAACAGGTAGTTGCCGGTGTTGATGCTGAGCTGCAGCTTGTCCCCGACCCACTGCACCAGGTCGGTGTAGGGCGGCATGGCGATGGCCGCGCTGGAAAAGCTGATCTTGAGGGCAATGGCGAACGGGATGGCGAAGAACAGCAGCATCCACAGATAGGGCACCGCGATGACCATCCAGCGCGGGCCGGGCATCCGCTTGCGGAGTGACGCCCCGATCCGCCTCATGACGTGAGCACCACGCCGGCCTGCTCGTCCCAGCTGAGCCAGACGGTGTCGTTCCAGGTGAACTGCTCGCTGGCCCAGCGCTGGCTGTTGATCATGTTGGCAAGCACCTTGGTCTGGTTAGCCAAGCGCACGTGGAACACCGAGTGGCTGCCGAAGTAGGCGATCTCCTCGATGATGCCCTTCACCTTGTTGTGCGGCTGCGCCGGCTCGTCCTTGCCCACAGTGATCTTCTCGGGGCGGATGGCCAGCGCCACGTCCTGGCCCTCGAAGCCAGTGACGCCGTGGCCCACGTAGGCCAGGCATTCCAGCGCGGGGCTGGTGATGGTGATGAAGTCTTTTTCGTCGTCCTTGATCTTGCCTTCGATCAGGTTCACTGAACCGATGAACTCGGCGGTGAAGCGGCAACTGGGCTGCTCGTAGATCTCGTCGGGCGTGCCCAACTGGCGGATCCAGCCGGCGTCCATGATGGCGATGCGGTGGGCCA
>JANNQY010000028.1:0-17879 GCA_031400995.1 Lysobacteraceae bacterium | reverse complement strand
CAGTTCCAGCGCCAAGACGCCAACGGCGACGGCTACCTGACCCGCGCCGAACTGCTGGCCCCGCCCCGCTGACCCCGCCCCGCTGCCCCCTTTCCTTGTAGGAGGGACTTCAGTCCCGATGCTCTCGGCCAAAAGCTATCGGGACTGAAGTCCCTCCTACAAGGGAGGGGGGCAGCGGGGAGGCGTCAGCGGGGCGGGGCCAGCAGTTCGGCGCGGGTCAGGTAGCCGTCGCCGTTGGCGTCTTGGCGCTGGAACTGGGCGCTGAATCGCTGCTCGTGTTCCGCGCGCGTGAGCGCCTTGGCATCGGGGATGTGCTGCTCCTGCGGCTCCAGCACATCGTTGCCGTTGCGGTCCATCTGCCCGAAGGCGAAGCCCATGCGCTCCAGGAATTCGGGCAGCGACACCCGGCCGTCGGCGTCGAGATCAACGCGGGAAAAATAGTCTTCCGGCGTCTGCGCCGCGGCGGCTGACGCCATCAGCAGGGCCAGCAGGGCGGCCTCAGCCCGCAAACACCGTGATGTCTACGCGGTAGAGGTACAGCAGCTTGGCTCGCGCGGACAGCGGCCGGCCCGCGTGGACGACGAAATGCTGCAGGCAATCGCGGCTTTCATCCCAGCGCTTCTTCATCGGCAGCTTGAGGTTGAAAATGGCGTGCTTGCACCAGCCTTCGCGGAACCAGGTGGCCATGCGGTCGGCCACCTTGCGCGGCGACTCCACCATGTCGCAGACCAGCCAGTCCATCGGCTTGGGTGGCTGCCAGCGGAAGCCATCGGCGCGGATGTGTTCGATGATGGGCATGTCCATCGCGGTCTGCGCCATCGGGCCGTTGTCCACGGCCAGCACCCGCACGTGCAGGCGCGCCAGCACCCAGCTCCAGCCACCGGGCGCAGCGCCCAGGTCGGCGGCGTTCATCCCGGGCTGGATGAATTCGGCGCGCTCTTTCTCGGTCAGCAGCATCATCAGCGCCTCCTCGAGCTTGAGCGCCGAGCGGCTGGGCGCATCGGCGTGCGCACGCAGGCGCGGCACGCCCAGCGGCCAGGGCGAGGAATCCTTTACGTCGGCGCTGCCCAGCATGGCGTGGTTGCCGGCGAGCATCAGCACGTGCAGCCGCGGCAGCCGCGGGTCGTCCTTGTCGGTGAGCAGGCCGCGCTGGCGCAGCGCCGGGCGCAGTGCGTTGCCGAACGAACGCGCCAGGCCGGCCAGCTGCTTGCCTTCGTCGGAATCGGGGTGCTCCACCCACAGGTCGCCGTAGCGGCCGCGGCCGCCGAGGGCTTCCATGATCGGGCTGATGCGGTCCTTCGGGTCCAAGCCCGGGAGGTCGGCCAGCAGGCGCATTTTTTGCCGCGCGAAGATCAGCGTGGACCACGGCAGTTCGCGCGACAGTGCGGCGCCGTCCTCCACGCCCAAGAACTCGACGAACCCGGCATTGCGTTCGGTGCGCGCGTAGCCGGGGAACCCTGCCATCGCGGCGCGCTCGCTCAGTTCGGCGGCGAGCTCGGGCTCGAAGCCGGGGCGGCAGTAGGCCAGCAGGCCATCAGTAGACAAGACCGCTCTCTCCATAGTCGCGCAGCACGTCGCGCGCATGATCGCGCATCAGGTCGGTGTGTACTTCGATGCCGCGTTTGCGCAGCTCGCCGGCCCAGTCGGCCGGCAGCGGGCCCTCGTCGAAGCCGGCCAGCTCCTGCACGTCGTCGGCGCGCGCGGCAATGAGCAGTTCGTCGATGCCGGCCCAAAAAAGCGCGCCGTAGCACATAGAACAGGGCTGGGCCGAGGTGGCCAGGGTAATGCGCTCGCCGCCCTGGTTGAGGCGGAAGCTCTGCAGGCGCTGCTGGCTCGTGGCCAGGGCCATCACCTCGGCGTGCGCCACCGAGCAGTTGTGCGGCACCACGCGGTTCACACCCACGCCCACCAGCCGCCCCCCGCCGGTGAACACCGCCGCGCCGAACGGGCCACCGCTGCGGTGGTCTACATTTCGGCGCGACAGCTGGATCGCCAGCGCAACCCGGCTTTCGGCGTCTGGAAAGGTCCGATCCGGATCCAGTTCATCGTGGATCCAGGCCGGCAGGGTGAGGTGGAGCTGCTGGTAGATCACTCAGCCACCGGCTTTGGCCGCCCAAGTGTCGCGCAGGGTCACCGTACGATTGAACGCGGGCTGGCCAGGCGCGTGCTCGCGGCGGTCGGCGACGAAGTAGCCCAGGCGCTCGAACTGCACCGCATCCTCAGCCGCCAGCGCCGCGGCTGATGGCTCGACGTAGGCGCGCACTTCGCGCACCGAATCAGGATTCAGGTAATCGCGATAGCTCTTGCCGCCCTCGTCGGTGTCGGGATTGGCCACGCTGAACAGGCGATCGTAAAGGCGCACGGCAGCGGCAACCGCCGTGGCTGCGGCGACCCAGTGGATGGTGCCCTTCACCTTGCGGTCCGCACCCGGCATGCCGGCGCGCGAAGCCGGGTCGAGGGTGCAGTGCAGCGCGCGCACGACATCACCATCCTTCAGAACCTTGTCGCAGCGCACGATGCCGACGCCGCGCAGGCGCACTTCGCCGCCCGGCACCAGGCGATGGAAGCCCTTGGGTGGCACTTCCATGAAGTCCTCGCGCTCGATCCACAGCTCGCGCGAGAAAGGCACCTCGCGCTCGCCAAACTCGGCATTCTTGGGATGGTTCGCGAAGCGCAGCAGCTCCGAATGGCCTTCGGGCAGGTTGCTGATCACCAGCTTGAGCGGGTCCAGCACCGCCATGCGGCGCGGCGCGGCGGAGTCCATCACTTCGCGGATGCAGCCCTCCAGCACCGAGAAATCAATGAGCGAATTCTGCTTGCTGATGCCGACCCGGTCGGCCAGCAGGCGCAGCGCCGCCGGCGGGCAGCCGCGCCGGCGCAGGCCCTGCAGGGTGGGCATGCGCGGGTCGTCCCAGCCCGCCACCAGGCCTTCTTCCACCAGGGTGAGCAGCTTGCGCTTGCTCATAACGGTGTAGTTGATGTTCAGGCGCGAGAACTCGATCTGCCGCGGCTTGCCGGCCGGCACCGCGAAGCCGGCGTCCAGCAGCGGCTGGTACAGCGCCGGATCACCGGCCAGGTCCACGTGGTCCACGCACCAGTCATACAGCGGGCGGTGGTCCTCGAACTCCAGCGTGCACAGCGAGTGGGTGATGCCTTCCAGCGCGTCGCTCAGGCAGTGGGCGTAGTCGTACATCGGGTAGATCGGCCAGGCGTTGCCGGTGTTCTGGTGTTCCACGTGCTTGATGCGATACAGCGCCGGATCGCGCAGGTTGATGTTGCCGCTGGCCATGTCGATCTTGGCGCGCAGGGTGCGCGCGCCATCGGGGAATTCGCCGGCGCGCATGCGTTCGAACAAATCCAGGTTCTCGGCCACGCTGCGGTCGCGGAAGGGCGAGTTGCGACCTGGCTCGGTCAGCGTGCCGCGATACTCGCGCACCTGCTCGGCGTCGAGGTCGCAGACGTAGGCCTTGCCGTCGCGCACCAGCTTGAGCGCGCTGCGGTAGAACACTTCGAAGTAATCCGAGGCGTGCCGCAGCTCGGCCCATTCGTAGCCCAGCCAGCGCACGTCTTCCTTGATGGCCTCGACGTACTCGGGGTCTTCCTTGGCCGGGTTGGTGTCGTCGAAGCGAAGGTTCACCGGGCCGCCAAACTCCAGGCCGATGCCGAAGTTCAGGCAAATGGCCTTGGCGTGGCCGATGTGCAGGTAGCCGTTGGGCTCGGGCGGGAAGCGGGTGCGCGGCGCCGCATGCCGTCCACTGGCCAGGTCCTCGCGGATGATCTGCCGGATGAAGTCGTTTTTTTCCGGCGGGGAGGCGTCGGCGGTGGCGGGCGTGTCGGTCATGCTTCCGGCGCGGCAGGGAGAGGCTGCCCAGTTTACCGGCTCAGCGGCCCCGGCGGCCCGGTGTGGCTGAATTGCGGCCCGATGCGAGTATAGAATCGGAACGCCGGGGGGCATCGTGCGTCAGTCCAAGGGGAACACGTTTGCACAAGCTGCGGACCGGAGTGGTGATGCTGTTGCTGCTGATTGCAGCGGCGCCCTTGGCGGCCGTCGTGGCCCCCGAGCGGCCAGAGTTCGAGCTGGCGGTGATGCAGACCCCGCTGGGCACTTCGCTCGAAGACATCATCAGCGGCCGCGCCCAGCCGGGCTTCACGCCAGTGCTGACGCCAGGATTCGCCTTCGAGCCGGTCTCTGGCCAGGCCACCTGGGTTCGTATCCGCACCCAGTTGCCGCCGCCGCCGCCGGGTGGCTGGCGCCTGGGGCTGGCCCGTGCGCCCTTGGATCAGATTGAACTGCGCGTCTACCCGCCCGGTGACGTCGTTGCGCGCGACAGCTTTTTCAGCGTTCGGCGCGGCGGTACGCCCTGGCCGGCCAGTTTCGACCTCAAGCTGCCTGCCGAGTTGGAGGGCAAGACCACCCTCTACCTGCAGCTTCAAACCCAGGTGCGGGGCGGCCTGCACGTGCAGCTGCGCGGTGCCGAGGCGGCCCAGGCCGAGGAAGCGGCGGCGCGGAGCTTCTTCCGGCTGGTTTATGGCCTGCTGCTGCTGGTGGCCATCCTTTCGCTGGTGCGTCACGTGGAGGACGACCGCGCCGGAGCACTGCCGATAGGCGGCGCTGCGCTGGGCATCTGGCTGGCCTGCCTGGGCATCAACGGCCATCTGTATTCACTGCCGGAAATCGCCCTGCTGTCCGGCCTGGGCGCCACCGTGCCCCAGGCCCTGCTGCTGCTGGGCGCCGGCCCGCTGGTGTTGGCCACCCGGCACTACAGCGGGCTGTCCAAGTCCGCGCCGGGGCTGGTGCCCTGGATGCGCGGGCTGGGCTGGGGGCTGGTGGTCTTGGCGCTGTACGGCGTACTGGCCGCAGATACGTCGCCCAGCTTGCTGCAATGGGTAGCGCGAGTGGGCTATGCCGTGGCCGGGCTGGCCTGTCTGCTGATGCTGCTGCTCGATTCACGAAGCCACCGCTGGGTTCCGCTGTTGACCCTGTTGGCGACGTCGGCGGCCGTTGCGGTGCGAGTGCTTGCCGACCAGCAGATTGTCCCGGCGACGCTTTATCGCCTCTATGGCTGGCAGCTCCTGCTGGCAATCACCATCGGGCTGTATCTGGTGCTGCCGTGGGCGCGCGCCCATCTCCAGCAGTGGCAAATTCGTCGGCGGGCGGTGAAGCCCGAGCCCAGCGCCGAGGAAAAAATCGCCGTGGCGCGCACGCGACTTATCGAGAGCCTGCAGTCGGGTCTGAAGAACGCCGCCGATGGCGACCTGACCTGGATCGCGTTCCGGCGGCTTCTCGATGGGCTCAAGCCGGTGCTGCCGCAGTCTTCTGCGGCGGTGGTCGCCATGCGCTTCAACGGTGAGGACCTGCTGCAGGTGGAGCCCCCCGAGGCCGAGCCGCGCTATCGCGAGCTGCTGGCCCAGCGCGCCACCTTGCTCAAGAACCTGAGCCGGCTGCGCGCTCCGCAGCAGGTGGCCGTTGATTTTGATGGCCCGCACGGTCCGTTGGCGCCAGTGCAGTTGGCGGTCATTCCCTTGCCCGTGGCCAAGCCAGGCTGGGGCGCGCTGCTGGTGGAGCGCCACGCCGACGTCACCTACAGCGATGCCGAACTGGCGCTATGCGCCGAGTTTGCCGCGATGGCCATGATGGCGGGCGAGGAGGCATCCAGTTCGGTCAGCACCCAGCGCGCCGCCGAAACCGACCCTGCCACCGGGGTGCTGCGCGCCGAGTCGCTCCGCCTGGCATTGACCCGGCAGCTTGAGGCCGCTCGCCTGAAACAGCAGCCGGTGTGCCTGCTGCACGTTCTGGTGGACCAGTTGCCGGGGTTGCGCGAGTCCGGCGGCGAGGTCGCCGCAGTGGCCGGCCTGCGCCCGGTGGCCGCGCTGCTGCGCGAAGAGATCGACCACGGTGACCTTCTCGGCCGCACCAGCAGCGATGGTTTGCTGGTCGTGGCGATCGGCAAGCGCCTGCTGCCGGCGCGCGATTACGCCGACCGCCTGCGTACCGTCATCGCCAGGCTGGCCGTGGATCCGCGCATCGCGCCAACGCTGACGGTGAGCATCGGCGTCGCCCAAGCGGGTGCCGAAGACCGTGATCCGGCGCCCTTGATCGACCGCGCTGGCGCGGCGGCGCAGATCGCGCTCAAGAATGGCGGAAACCAGATCTTCAGTTGAGCGGCCTGCGCTGCTCGCCCCCACGCCGCAGGTCGCGGCCCAACCAAGGCTGCCCATGTCCACCACGCTGGTAATAGGCAATAAGAACTACTCGTCCTGGTCACTGCGGCCGTGGCTGCTGCTGCGGCACTTCGGTGTTGCCTTCGAAGAAGTTCGGCTGCCGCTGGACACGCCCGAATTCCACGCCCGCATCGGCCAGTGGTCGCCCTCCAGCCGCGTGCCGGTGCTGCACGACGCCGGCCTGGCGGTGTGGGATTCCCTGGCGATTTGTGAGTATGCCAACGAGCGTTGGCTCGATGGCCGCGGCTGGCCCGCCGACCGCGCCGCGCGCGCCGTGGCGCGCAGCGCAGCGGCGGAAATGCACTCGGGCTTTTCCGCCATGCGCGCGCAGCTGCCGATGAACGTGCGGCGCCAGCCCAATCAATTCCGCGGCGACGCCGATGCCGGGCGCGACATTGCCCGCATCCAGGCGCTGTGGGCCGACCTGCGCACGCGCTTCGGCGCCGGCGGTGCCTTTCTGTGCGGCGGCTTTGGCATCGTGGATGCCATGTACGCCCCGGTGTGCCTGCGCCTGCGCGGCTATGGCATTCGCGTGGACGACACCGCCAGCGCCTATCTGGACGCCATCTTCGCGCTGCCGGCGATGCGCGAATGGGAAGTGGCTGCGCTGGCGGAAACCGAGCGGGTAGCGGTGGACGAGGCCTGACGGTTCAGTACGACGACAGCGCGCAGACGTAGATCAGCTCGCATGAGCCATCGCCGCTGTCGTCGCGGGTGAGCGAGCTGCGCCAGTGCCAGCCATCGCTGCGCTTGGCCTCCACCAGCCAGCCCTGCAGGCGAACGGTTTGGCCTGGCTGCACCCGCTTGAGCGCCTGCGCCACGGAGGGGTCCGCCGGTATCAGGTGCATGTTGGCGCTTGAGCGAATGATTTCCGCCAGTGGCAGCGGTGGGCCTTCGGCTCCCCAGCGGTAGTGGTACCAGCGTCCGGACTGGGAAATATCCAGCTTTTGGTAGTGCGCTGGGTCGGCCATCTGGCGCCAGCCCAGGGCGAGATCGGTTGGCGAAAGCGCGGCGCCAGCGTCCAGCCGGTAGTCCTCGCGGCCCAGCACGCGCGCCTGGATGCCGATGCCCGCCAGCGGGGTGATCACGTAGTCGCCGCTGTTGAAAGCGCCCACGTTGCCCGGCACGTCGCTCTGCACCGGATCGGCGCCCGCCGTGGGTCCGGGCGGCAGCACACAGGCGGCGACTTGGGCAGAGCCCTGGCCCGGCAAAACGGCGGAAGGGCTGCGTTGGGCCGCCCAAAGCAGGGCAGCAAGCGCGGTGGCGAGGAGAATCCAGATCCAGCGAGGCATGTGCGCAGACTAACCAGCCCGATAGCGGCTGGCTAGACTTCGTCGGTACCGGCATTCATCGCGCCGGCTTCGGACCCGGCAGCGAGGTCGGCGAGGGCCTTTTCGAAGCGGTTGGCATGCGAGCGCTCGGCTTTCGCAATCGTCTCGAACCAGTCGGCGATTTCATCGAAGCCTTCTTCGTGCGCTGTCTTCGCCATGCCCAGGTACATGTCGGCGTGCTCGTGGGTTTCCGAGGCGATGGCCGAACGCAGATTGCTGGCGGTGTCGCCGAACGGCAGGCCGGTGGCCGGATCGCCGCAGCTTTCGAGGTACTCCAAATGGCCCAGGGCATGGCCGGTCTCGCCCTCGGCAGTGGAGCGGAACACGGCGGCAACGTCGCGGTAGCCTTCCATCTCGGCTTTCTGGGCGAAGTAAAGATAGCGACGGTTGGCCTGGGACTCGCTGGCGAACGCGGCTTTCAGGTTGGCTTCGGTCTTGGAGCCTTTGGGCGACATGGGCAGGCCTCGTGGTGGTGACGGGAAAACTCGGCGACGCGCCGCGCTTTGAGCGGTCAGGTTTTTTTCCGGCGCTCGGGAATGCGTTTTGGCGGTGCGGCCGCCGGCATATCAAGCAGCCCCGGCGGCAGGTCCCTAAGTACCGCAGCGAGCGCCTGCAAGAATACGGACATGGCCGAACTCTTGCGCCACACCAGCGCCATGCTGCGGCTGGGCGGCGGGTTTCCGAAGGCCAGCAGGCGAATGTTGTCCGAGGCGGAAACCGGCGGCTTCACCGCCAGCATCGGCAGCAGGGTGACGCCAACGCCGGCCGCCACCATCTGCCGCAGGGTCTCCAGGCTGGTGGCGCGGAAGCCTTCTTTCTCGCCGGCGCCGGCCAGGCTGCAAACTTCCAGGGCGTGGTCGCGCAGGCAGTGGCCTTCCTCGAGCAGCATCAGGTGCTGGTCGCCCAGCTCCGACAAGCGCAGGTCGCGCTGGCTCGCCAGCGGATGGCCCTCGGGGACGGCAAGCACGAACGGTTCCTCGAACAGGAATTCGGCTTCCAGCCAGTCCTCGTGCAGGGGCAGGGCCAACACGGCGGCGTCGAGCTTGCCGTCGCGCAGCATGGCCAGCAGCGGTTCGGTTTTTTCCTCCACCAGCAGCAGCTCCAGGCGCGGGAAGCGCGCCCGGATGCGCGGCACCACGTGTGGCAGCAGGTACGGCCCCAGGGTTGGAAACAGCCCCAGTCGCACCGTACCGGCTTCCGGATCACGCGTGCGGCGGGCGGTCTCGCGCATCTGCTCCACTTCAGCCAGCACGCGGCGGGCGCGGGTGGCGATATCGGCGCCCACGGGGGTGAGCATCACGTGGCGGGGCGCGCGCTCCACCAGCGGCACGCCCAGCTCGTCCTCGAGTTTCTTGATCTGGGTGGACAGGGTGGGCTGGCTGACATGGCAGGCATCCGCTGCCCGCCCGAAGTGACGCAGTTCGGCCAGTGCCACCAGGTAGCGCAGGTCGCGCAGGTTCATTTCAATCGTTCCAACCTATGGACTGGCAACAATCAATACGCCGTGAGAATGGGTTTGTCGAGCCAAATCTCGCTTGGGCGCTATCATGCAGGCGCCCCTCTCACGAGTGCGTCATGAGCCCCCCCGAGCCAGCCGCCGCCAGCGACACCGAGCGCCTGTTTTCGGCCATCCCCGAGCGCAACACTGGCGATTGCCTGCTGCGCACGATGCAGCAGCACCACGTGCAGCTTTCCACCATGGCCGACACCAAGGCCAACATCATCATCACCATGTCCTCGATCGTGCTGACCCTGGTGTTGGGCCGGCTGAACGATCCCTTCCTGCGCAGCGCCTCGCTCACCCTGGCCGCGTTCACCCTGCTGGCCCTGCTGCTCGCCGTGTTGGCCGTGCTGCCCAAGTACCGGCCCCTGAAACTGGTGGATGGCAGCCTGCCGCCGCAGTTCAACCTGCTGTTCTTCGGGCACTTCGCCGAGTTGCCGCGCGAGCGCTTCCTGACCGAGATCGCCGCCGCGCTGAAGTCCGATGGCTCGGTCTACGAAACCATGGCGCGCGATACCTATGCCTTGGGCTACTACTTGGCGCACCACAAATACCGCTACCTGCGCCTGTCCTATATTTTCTTCCTGGCCGGGTTCGTGCTCGCTTGCCTGGTCCAGGCCTGGACGCTGCTGGCGGGCTGACGGTGACCACCCTTGCCAACGCCATCCGTGACGCCGCGTCGCGACTTCCCGGAGACGAGGCGCGGCTGGAAGCCGAGCTGCTGTTGGCACACGCACTGGACCGGCCGCGCAGCTGGTTTTACGCCCATGCCGGCGACATCCTGCCCGAACACGATGCCGAGGCCTACGACGACCTGCTGCAGCGCCGCGATTCCGGTGAGCCGGTGGCGCAGATAACCGGCCATCGCGGCTTCTGGTCGCTGGAGCTGGCGGTGACGCCAGACACCCTGATTCCTCGTCCGGAAACCGAACTCCTGGTGGAACTTGCATTGGACCGGATGCCGCGCACCCAGCCGCTGCGCGTGCTGGACCTGGGCACGGGCACCGGCGCCATCGCGCTGGCCGTGGCCAGCGAACGGCCGCTGGCCGAGGTGACGGCGGTGGACGCCAGCGAGCCGGCCCTGCTGGTGGCGCGCAACAATGCCGCTGACGCGGGCCTGCCGCTGCGGCTGCTGCACAGCGACTGGTTCAGCGCGGTACCGGGGGAGCGCTTTGATCTGCTGCTCAGCAACCCGCCGTATATCGCCGACGCCGACCCGCATCTTCGCCAGGGCGATCTGCGCTTCGAGCCGCGCATGGCCTTGGCTTCCGGCGTGGATGGGCTGGATGCGATCCGGGAGATTTCGCGCAGCGCCAGCGGCCACTTGCGGCCCGGTGGCTGGCTGCTGGTGGAACATGGCCACGAGCAAGGCGCGGCGGTGCGGGCACTGTTCGAAGCCGCAGGGCTCGACAGCGTTGCTACCGAGCGCGATCTGGAGCAGCGCGAGCGGGTCACCCTGGGGCGCTTGGCTTCGCGCTAGTCGGCTTGGCGGATTTCCACCCGACGGTTGAGCGTGCGGCCGGCCTCGCTGGCGTTGTCGGCCACCGGACGCAACTCGCCCAAGCCCTCCGAAGCCAAACGCGCGGCGTCCACGCCCTGCGCCGTCAGCCATGCCATCACGGCTTCGGCGCGACGCTGCGAAAGCTGCTGGTTGTACTCGTCGCTGCCTTCACCGTCAGTGTGGCCGGCGACCAGCAGCTTGAGCCCGGGCTTGCTGGTCAGCACGCCCAGCACTTGCTGGAGCGTGGCCTCGGATTCGGGCTTGAGCGTAGCCTTGGCGGTATCGAAATAGATGCCGTACAGGTCCACCTTGCCGTCGCGCTCGAGCTGTTCGGCCAGCGAGTCGCTGTCTTTTTTCAGCGGCGCCAGCTCCAGCACCAGGTCGATGGTCTGGCCATCTTCCAGGTCGGCCGCCTCGCTGTCGGCGCTGTAGTCAGGCTTGCTGCCGGTGGTCACCACCAGGCCGGCGGGCACCTTCTCAAGCGTGAACTGGCCCTGCGCATCGGTCAGCACCTGGCGGATGTTGCCGGCCGACACCAGCACGCCGGCCAGCGGCCGACCCGCTTCGGTGTCCACGGCGATGCCTCGCACCGTGCCCGTGTATCGGTAGTCCTTGGGGTTGATCAGCAGCCGCGCGAAGTCGAAGGCGAAGCCATCACCGGCATCGTTGTCGGGATCGTCGATGCGAATTTCCAGGCGGCCGTCCTTCACCAGCTCCAGGTATTCGGGCAGCAGCTGCAGTGTCAGCAGCTTGCCGACCGGGCCGGTCTGGTCCAGTGCGTTGAGCACCACGGGGAGGTCGGTGGTCTCACGGCCGTCGAGCCACGCCCGGAACCGGCTGCCCATGCTCTTGGACTGGAAGTCGTCGACGAACAGCTGCAGCGCCGCCGACGTGACCTCGATGCCCTGCAGGTCGTACTCGAACACCAGCGTCTTCGGGGTATTCGCCGGGCGCTTGGATTCATAGGAGTAGCCATCGCGACCGCCGGCTCCGGCTACGTAGCCGCTGACCAGCATGATCCGGTCGGTGCCCTGCGGATCGTCGGCCTCGGGCAGGAAGGGGAAGCCGTGCACCGGCGTGGATCGGCCGAGGAAAGGATTGAAGCCCTCCGGCCAGCCAAAGCCCAGGTTGTCGATGTCGCCCAACTGCACGATCACGTCGGCTTCGGGATCGTCGGTGGTCACGCTGTGGGTTTGCTGCCACTGCTCGGGCAGGTTCGGCGCCGCATCGGTTGGCGGCGCAGTTTCGGCGCTGGCTGCCGGGCCGCTGGCGGCAAGCATCAGGACGGCGGCGAGCGCGAAGGCGAGTCGTGAATTCGACATGGCAGTTCCCTGATGCGGGGGCAACGCCACTCTAGCAAAGGCCACGCAGGCCGGGTCGCAGCCGGTGCTAGCCCAGTACGGCCCGCGGCGGGGCATCGGCCAGGTGCGGCCAGCGCTGCAGCAGCGACGCGCGCAGGCCGGCGGCGTCCAGTCCGGCTTCGGCGAGCAGCTGTTCGCGGCTGGCGTGTTCCTGATAGCAATCTGGCAGGCCCAAATGCAGCACCGGCAGCACGACTCCCTCGGCGGCCAGTAGCTCGGCCACGCCGCTTCCGGCGCCGCCCAGCACGGCGTTGTCTTCGATGGTTGCGAAGCCGTCGTGCGATTTGGCCAGGTCCAGCAGCAGGACGCGGTCCAGCGGCTTCACGAAGCGCATGTTGACCACGCTGAGGCCCAATTCCCGGCCCACTGCTTCGGCCGCCGGCAGCAGCGCCCCAAACGACAGCAGGGCGATGCGCGAACCGCGCTGGCGCAGCTCGGCCTTGCCCCAGGGTAGTCCGTCCAGGTTTGGCTGCACGGCAGTGCCGGGACCGCTTCCGCGCGGGTAGCGAACAGCGGCCGGGCCGATGTGGCGGAATCCCGCGCTCAGCATCTGCCGGCACTCGTTTTCGTCCGAGGGCGCCAACACCGCCATGTTCGGGATGCAGCGCAGGTAGCTGAGGTCGAAGCTGCCGGAGTGGGTGGCGCCATCGGGGCCCACGACGCCGCCGCGATCAATGGCGAACAGCACGTCGAGGTTCTGCAGCGCCACGTCGTGGATCAGCTGGTCATAGCCGCGCTGCAGGAACGTGGAATAGATCGCCACCACCGGCTTGGCGCCCTCGCAGGCCATGCCCGCGGCCAGCGTGACGGCATGCTGTTCGGCGATGGCCACGTCGAAATAGCGCTGCGGATACTCCTTGCTGAATCGCACCAGGCCGGAGCCCTCGCGCATGGCGGGCGTGATGGCCATGAGTTTGGCGTCGGCCGCTGCCATGTCGCACAGCCAGTCGCCGAACACTTGGGTGTAAGTGAGTTTGGCCGGCGCGGCTTTCTTGACGATGCCCACGCTGGGGTCGAAGGGTCCGACCGCGTGGTACTCGATCTGGTCGCCCTCGGCGCGCTCGTAGCCTTTGCCCTTGGTGGTGATGATGTGCAGCAGCTGCGGGCCTTTGAGGCCCTTGAGGGTTTTCAGGGTAGCCAGCAGCGCCGGCACGTCGTGGCCGTCGATCGGGCCGGTGTAGTGGAAGCCCATTTCCTCGAACAATGTGGAGGGCACGAACATGCCCTTCCAGTGCTCTTCCCAGCGCCGCATGAAGCGCGCCGCCGGCCGCCGCTTGTCGCCAAAAAGCTTCTTGCCGCCTTCGCGGATGGCGTTGAAGGTCTGGCTGCCCGACAGCCGCCCCAGCATGCGCGTGAGCCCGCCCACGTTCTCGGAAATGGACATGCGGTTGTCGTTGAGCACCACCAGCAGGTTGGGCTCGGGGTCCATGCCGCCGCCGTGGTTCAGCGCCTCGAAGGCCATGCCGGCGGTCATCGCGCCGTCGCCGATCACCGCAACCACTTTGCGCGGGTCGCCCTGCGCCTGCAGCGCGATCGCCATGCCCAGCGCGGCGGAGATGGAAGTGGAGCTGTGGCCGACGCCAAAGGTGTCGTACTCGCTTTCCTCGCGCCGGGGGAAGGGCGCGATGCCGTCTTTCTGTTTGACGGTGTGGATGCTGTCGCGGCGACCCGTCAGGATCTTGTGCGGATAGCACTGGTGGCCCACGTCCCAGACCACTCGGTCGTGCGGGGTGTTGAAGACATGGTGCAGCGCGACGGTGAGCTCGATCACGCCCAAGCCGGCGCCGAAATGGCCGCCCGACTGACTTACGGTGTCGATGAGGTAGGCCCGCAGTTCGTCGGCCACGGCCGGCAGCTCAGCTTCCGGGAGCTCGCGCAGATCGGCAGGCGTGGCGACGCGGGACAGATGCGGGTACCGCTGGGAGTCCATCAAGGCTCGGGCATGGGGGCAGGTGCAAATTGTCCGGCACCCGCCTGCCTGGGGCAAGGCAAGGCCGGTGCGGCATTCAGGCAAGGGGGCGCCGCTGCGCCCTCAGCGCCGGAAACGAGCGAGCAGGCCGCCGCTTTTCACAGGATCCTGACCGGCCGGTTCGGCAGCCTCGGGTTCGGCCACGCCGGTGGCCAGGCTGGCATTCACGAAGTCGATCACCTCGGCCAGGGTCGCGCCGCTGGCCTGGGAAATCTCCAGCAGGTCGGCCGGGCCTTTCATCATCACGGTGGCGATGCGGAAGTGCTTTGGGAATTCGCGTTCGATCTGCGGCCATTTCAGCAAACGGTACTTCTCGTTGGGGCCGTTGCCCTCGGCCAGGGCGCCGTTGCCGCCGGTGAGTGCGCACAGCCAGGCCAGGCGCGACCAAGGCTGGCTGCCGCCCAGTCGCGCGGCCAGGCCGGCCAGTTCAGACGCGGGGACCGGAGCCAGGTCGGCGGCCGTGAAGCTGGCGCTGCAGTAAGGCAGTAGCGGCTTCAGTGCGGCGACGCCCAGGTAGGTTTGGGTGGCGGGGTCGAGCACCAGTTCCGGCGCATCGGGCAGCTGCAGCCGCACCGGGCCAGCCAGCGCAGCAGGGCGCAGCAGTTCGGCAATTCGCGAAAGCGCGGGCAGGGCAACCGTCGGGGTCGCCGGAGCCAACAGGGGCGCCGGTTCCGGCAGCGCGGCCGGCACCGCGGCCATCGGCGCAGCGGGAGGAGCAACCGGCGCCGGTTGCGCCGGGGCAGCGGGCTGCGCAGCGGCGAGCGCGGGCTCCGGCGTGTCCAGGTCAATCTGGCCCAGCAGGGACACCAGGGCATCCACGGTGACCGGACGCTGCAGCACATAGTCGGTTTCAGCGCGTCCGCTAGCGGTGAGCGCCACCAGCACCCGGCCGGTACCCAGGGCCTTCATCAGGCTCATCTGGCCGTACATGGAGTCCATATCGATCACCAGCACGCTGGCCTCGGACTCCGGCGTGGCCAGCCAGCGGTTGCCCAGACGGGCATTGGCTTGTTTGAAGCAAGAAGTAACGGCGGACTCTTCCTCGCGGGAAAGGCCGGTGAAACAAACGCTGAGCGTGGTCATTACGGAAGGTCCCCTGGTCACGGCGCCCCGGGGGTGGCGTGAAGGAGAGCAGTGTCGGCCGTGGGGCCCGGTCGCGTCAAATCAGGCCAGGCGACGCGGCCGCTTGGGCAAATGGCTCTTCAGGAAGGCCATTTGGTCGGCCAGGATGTGGCGGTTGGACAGGATCAGGTGCTCCACCCAACTGGGACGGTAGGGCACCGCCAGCAGGGGCATGCCGGCCTGCTGGGGCGTGCGGCCGCCCTTGCGCGAGTTGCAGTGGAAGCAGGCGCAGACCACGTTTTCCCAAACATCCCGGCCGCCGCGCGACACCGGCACAACATGGTCGCGGGTGAGCGCGTGCCGGCCATATTCGTGGCCGCAATACAGGCAAAGATTGGCGTCGCGGGCAAACAGCGCGGTGTTGGTCAGCGAAGGCGACGGTGGCAGCGCCTGCACGCGGGCATGGCTGCGTGCTGCGACGATGGGATGCAGGTCGATGAGACTCTGTTGGCCGCTGGCGCGGTTGGTGCCGCCGTGTACGGTGAGGCAGGGCTCGCCCAAGGTCCAGGCAACGGCACCGCGCACATAAAGGCAAACCGCATCCTGCCAGTGCATCCAGTTCAGGATACGGCCGTGGGCATCCAGGGAAAGAACCCGGGGCACGGCGCAATCGCGAGGGGAAACGGGACCAACCGGGGGGCGTTGCATCCCGGTGCCCACCAGACTCAGATGCGTTGGTGGAGTACCCATCTGTCGGTGAGCATACGCCTTGTGCATGACAGTTCAAGCCCGCCGCGCCGGCCTTGGCGGCCCGGGCTAGAATCCAGTGGACACACACCCCAGCGAGACAGCGCATGCGTGGCCTTTATCCCGAACTCGAACCCTTCGACGCTGGCTTCCTGCAGGTGGATGCGCGCCACCGGCTGCACTACGAACAGTGCGGCAATCCCAAGGGCAAGCCGGTGGTGGTGCTGCACGGCGGCCCGGGCGCCGGCTGTGGCCCGCGCATGCGCCGCTTCCACGATCCGGCGCGCTACCGGATCGTGCTGTTCGACCAGCGCGGATCCGGCCAGTCAACGCCGCATGCCGATCTGCAGGACAACACCACCTGGGACCTGGTGGCCGACATCGAGAAACTGCGCCAGCACCTGGGCATCGGCCGCTGGCAGGTTTTCGGCGGCAGTTGGGGCGCTACCCTGGCCTTGGCCTATGCCCAGGCGCATCCAGGCCACGTGACCGAACTGTTGCTGCGCGGCATCTTCATGCTGCGGCGCTGGGAGCTGGAGTGGTTCTACCAGGAGGGCGCGTCGCGGCTGTTCCCAGATGCCTGGGACAAATACTTGGCGCCCATCCCCACCGTAGAGCGCCACGACCTGATGAGTGCCTACCATCGCCGCCTCACCTCTGACGTGGAAGCGGTGCGGCTGGCGGCGGCGCGCGCCTGGTCGGTCTGGGAGGCCAGCACCAGCTTCCTGCACCAGGACCCGGCCTTCATCGACAGCCACGAGGATCCGCATTTCGCGCTCAGCTTCGCCCGTATCGAGTGCCACTATTTCGTCAATGGCGGATTTTTCGAAGTGGATGACCAACTGCTGCGCGACGCGCACCGGCTCAAGGGCATCCCGGGCGTGATTGCCCACGGGCGATACGACGTGGTGTGCCCGCTGAAAAACGCCTGGGACCTGCACAAGGCCTGGCCCGACGGCAGTTTGGAAATTGCGCCCAGCTCGGGCCACTCGGCGTTTGAGCCCGAACTGACCGACATCCTGGTGCGCGCCACCGACCGCTACGCCTGAGGCGGGCCCTCGGCTCAGGCCGGGCTGCCGTCCGGATTGTTGTGCAGTAGCCACAGGCCGGCCCACAGCTTGGGATCCATGGCGTAGCCCTGGTGCATTTTTTCGGTCAGCCAGCGCGGTACGTCGGCCAGGGGCACTTCGTGCACGGTGATGTCCTCGGAGGCATCGCCGCCGCCGGCATGCACCCGGGTGAGGCCGCGGGCGCGGACGAAGGCGATCAGCTCGTTGCTCATGCCTGAACTGGTGGGGCCCACCATCAGGACCTTAACTTCGTCGGCTTGCCAGCCGGTTTCCTCCAGCAGCTCGCGCTTGGCGGCGGCCTCCATGGTGTCGTTAGCGTCGATGTCGCCAACTAGTCCTGCCGGCATTTCTATGGTGGGCGCGTTCATCGGGATGCGGAACTGCTCCACGAACAGCAGCTTGTCCTCGGGCGTGAGCGCGATCACGATCACCGCGCTGCCGGCGTTGGTGCGCTCGGCGTACTCCCAGTGGCCGCGCTGCACCAGCCGCAGGTACTTGCCTTCGTGCAGGGTCTTGGGACTTTCACTCATGGCAGGGCTCGGGGTCAGGGAAATTCAGGCCGACAGCAGCCGGCGGCGGGTCATGGGGCCGAACCGAAGCTCCTCGCACAGCGCTTCCAGCGCGGCCGTGTCGGCTGGGCGGCGCTCAGCGGTGCCGAAATCATCGGGCAGCGGCGCATTCACGTCGATGGTAGCCAGCCGGCGCGACAGCAGCGCCAAATCGCGGTGCTCCACCAGCCGCTGGGCGTGCTGGGCGCTGCCGCGCAGGCGCAGGAAGGGGACTTCGGCGGTGCGCTCGAGCAGCGCATCCAAACTGTCGAAGTGCGCGAGTAGCGCCGCCGCGGTCTTGGCGCCAATGCCGGGCACGCCAGGAATGTTGTCTATGGCATCGCCGGTGAGCCCCAGATAGTCGGCCACCTGGTACGCATGGATGCCGTAGCGGGCTTTGACGCCGTCGGCCTTCCAGCGCTCGTTGCGCGCGTAGTCCCACTGTTCGTCGTCGGCGTCCAGCAGTTGCGCCAGGTCCTTGTCGGCGGAAACGATCAGGCCGGCGTGTCCAGCGCGGCGCACCTGCCCCAGCGCCGCCCCGATCAGGTCGTCGGCCTCGTAGCGGCC
>JANNQY010000027.1:0-11709 GCA_031400995.1 Lysobacteraceae bacterium | reverse complement strand
GCCCGCATCGATCGCCTGCTCGACGCCAACGGCGTTCCCAAGCGCCTGCCGGCCGCGCCCGCGACGCCAGACAGCGACGGCGCCCGCCCGGCCTGAGCCACGCAGGCCCTTCCCCATGAGCAAACCGCTGCTGGTTTTCGTGCATGGCTGGAGCGTCACCAACACCAGCACCTATGGCGAACTCCCGGCGCGCCTGAAGGCCGAAGCGCTGCGCGCAGGCGGTCCCGGCATCGACGTGGCGCACGTGCACCTGGGCCAATACGTAAGCTTCAGCGACGAAGTGCGCGTCGAGGACATCGCGCGTGCGTTCAACCACGCCATCGCCGGCGTGCTGGCTGAGGCCGGCGGCCGGCGCCGCTTCGTGTGCATTACCCACAGCACCGGCGGCCCGGTGCTGCGCGAATGGCTGGACCGCTACCACGTGCTGCCGGGCACCCTGGCCGACTGCCCGATGAGCCATCTGGTGATGCTGGCGCCGGCCAATTTCGGCTCGGCGCTGGCGCAGTTGGGCAAAGGGCGGTTGGGCGCCATGAAAGCCTGGTTCAACGGCGTCGAGCCGGGCCAAGGCACGCTGGACTGGCTGGAAGTAGCCAGCCCCGAGTCCGTCGCGCTCAACCTGCGCTGGATCAACGAGTACCCGAAGCTCAAGCTGACCCAGGGCGCGAACCCGCTGTTCCCGTTCGTGCTCAGCGGCGATGCCATCGACCGCAAGCTCTATGACCACGTGAATGCCTACACCGGCGAAACCGGCGGTGACGGCGTGGTGCGCCTGGCTGCAGCCAACCTCAACGCGCGCCACGTGGTGCTGGCGCAGGACGCGCTGCAGCCGGGCGAGGCGCTGCCGGCGGCGCGCCGGCGGCTGCGGACGCTGCGCCTGGTGTCCAGCGCAAGCGCCGCGCCCACGGCGTTCAAAATTCTCCCCGGCTTGTCGCACAGCGGCGGCGACATGGGCATCCTGGCCAGCGTGGTCAACAGCGCGCAGCCGCATCCCACGGTGGACGCCATCTTGCGCTGCCTGGGCGTGCGCGACGATGCTGGGTACCAGGCGCTGCGGCTGGCATTCGCGCGCGAAAACGCCGTGCACCAGCAGCTGGATCGCCGGCGGGAAGTAGAAAAAATCCCAGTGCTGCCCGATCGCACTTACTTCCACGATCCGCACGCGATGGTGGTTTTCCGCCTGCTCGATGACGCCGGCGCGCGCGTGCCCGACATGAACCTGCTGCTCACCGCCGGCCCCGCCGCGGACCCCAACCAGCTGCCGCTGGGCTTCCTAACCGACCGCCAGGGCAACCGGCGCGCGCCCGGCAACCTGTGCTTTTTCCTGAACCACGCCGCCTTGGCGGGCTGCCCGGAAATACGCGATGCCCGCGGCAAACTGCAGCGCGGCGCACTGATTGCCCGCCCGCCTTACGGCATCCGCCTGCAGCCGCGCAGCGAAGGCCGGTGGGTGGAACACTGGGCCGCCGAATGGGGCGTAGACACCGGCAGCCTGCTGGATCTGATTGAACCCAACCAGACCACCATCATCGACCTGCGGCTTGCGCGCGTGGTGCGCGAAGGCGTGCTGCGATTCACGCGGCAGCTGGCGCCGCGCAGTTTCAAGGACGACGCGAAGGGGCCAGGAATCTGACCCCGGCGCCGCTCAGGCGCTGGCGCGCTGGCGCTTGGGAAAACCCACCATGCGCTTGAGCTCTTCGTCCCACAGCTTGAGCCGCGCCGACTTGAGGCTGGTCCACAGCGTCAGCCGCGGCGCCATCTGCAGCAGCGGGCTCGATTCAAACGCCTCGCGCAAACGGTAGTTGGGAATGCGGCTGGCCAGGTGGTGGATGTGGTGGTAGCCGATGTTGCCGGTGAACCAATGCACTACGTGCGGCAGGTCATAGAACGAGCTGCCGGCAACGGCCGCCTCGTTGGAATCCCACTGTTCCTTGCTGGTCCAGTAGGCGTTCTCGAAGGTGTGCTGCACGTAGAACAGCCACACGCCCAGCGCGCCGGCGATCAACACGATGGGGATATGCACCAGCAGCACGGTCTTCCAGCCGATGGCCCAACCCAGCAGGCCGCCCACCACCAGCAACATCACGTTGTTGGTGATCACGCTGGCCCACTCTTTCTTCCACGACAGCGGCAGGTCGAAGGGAAAGCGGTGCTTGATCACGAACTGATAGGCCGGGCCGATGCCCAGCAGCACCGGGGTGCTGCGGTAGAAGCGGTAGCAGAAGCGCTTGAACGAGCTCAGCGCCTGGTACTCGGCCACGGTGAGGGTTTCGATGTCGCCCATCTCGCGGCGGTCGAGGTTGCCCGAGGTGCCGTGGTGCACGGCGTGGGTTTTCTTCCAGTAGCCGTAGGGAAACAGCGTGATCAGGCCCAGGCAGCGGCCGACCATGTCATTGGCCTTGGCGCTGGCGAAGAACGAGCCATGGCCGCAGTCGTGCTGGAAAATAAAGGTCCGTACGTACAGGCCTGCCGCCGGCAGCGCCAGCAGCAGGGTCCACAGGTAGTTCCACTCCGCGTGGATGCTCCACGCCATCAGGGCCCAGAGGGCGGCGAACGGCGGCAGCGTATTGAGCATTTGCCAAACGGCCCGGCCCAGGTGCGGCTTGGCGTACTGGGCGCAAAGCTGGCGCAAGTTGACGGCGGAGGGCGTAGCGGGGGCAGCAGAACTCACGGGGTCGCTCCTGAAGTTTCGTCATTGTCCGGGTGTGGAGGAGCTTCCGCAAATTCAAGCGCTTGCTTGCGATTGCTGCGATTCAGCTGCGGTGTTAGTGAAAACGTAGCTGGTAAGCGACGATTAGCACATTTTGTCCAGCCGGGCGGTCTCGGAGCCGAAAAGATCAATAAATTCAAGCACCTTTTATCTATACGTTAGTGATAGTGAGCAGTTCAGCAGCGCCAACCAGCCTCTTTTGCCGGGGCCGCCCTTGCACCACCCCCCGGCACGGTGGTCCAGTCGCGGCATGGTTCGGGAAGCGACCCCTCGTCGTCCCTCCCGGCACCCTTGAAGGTCAATAGCCCCCTGGCGTTGACGACCTTGGGCAGGGCGATCGGCTGTTTTCGGGACAGTCAGCCCTGCCATTTTTTTGCCCGGCGTTCGGCCACAATGTCGTCCCCACCGCCGCCCTGCCCGCCCATGCCCCGCATCGATTTTGAGCTGGACCGTGAATTCGTCGAGCTGAACCAACTGCTCAAGTTGGCCGGCGTGTGCGACAGCGGCGGCCGTGGAAAAGCCATCGTGGCGTCGGGCGCGGTCAGCGTTGACGGTGCCGTGGAGTGGCGCAAAACCGCCAAGATCCGCGCCGGCCAGGTGGTGACGCTGGACGAAATTGAGATCCACGTCACATTGGCTTGAAATTTCGTCACGCCCGGGCCGTCAGAGCGGATTAGTATCAAGTCGCATACTGCGGGGGTCACCCCACCCCCTTCGATAGGAGCCTGGCCATGATTCGTCGCCTCGTCCTGATAGCCGCACTCGCGGCCGCTGCCGCCGCCACGGCGCAAACGCAGCCCACCGTGCAAACCGCGCCCAGCAGCCTGGGCCCGCTGCGGGTCACCACCCTTGTCAGCGGCCTGCAGAACCCCTGGGGCTTGGCCTTCCTTCCCGATGGCCGCTTCCTGATCACCGAACGGCCCGGACGGCTGCGCATTTACAGCAACGGCGTGCTCTCGCCGGCCATCACCGGCGTGCCCGCGGTCTGGGCCCAGGGCCAAGGCGGCTTGCTTGATGTCGCGGTAGATCCCAACTTCCAGACCAACCAGCGCATTTACCTCACCTTCGCCGAGGCCGACGCTAACAACCGCGCGGGTACGGCCGTGGCCCGGGCGCGATTGGTGGGCCAGGGGCTTCAGGACGTGCAGGTGATTTTCCGGCAGGAGCCCAAGCTCAGCACCGGCAACCATTTCGGCTCGCGGCTGGTGTTCGACCGGCAGGGGCATCTGTTCGTAGCGCTGGGCGAAAACAACTCGCGCATCACTGCGCAGTACCTCGACCACCACCAGGGCAAGGTGGTGCGGCTGTGGCCGGACGGCACCGTGCCCACCGACAACCCGTTCATGGCCAACCCGCAGGCGCTGGTGGACATCTGGTCCTACGGCCACCGCAATCCGCAGGGCGCGGCGCTTAATCCTTGGACCGGCGAACTGTGGACGGTTGAGCACGGCGCCAAGGGTGGCGACGAAATCAACATCCCCAAGGGCGGCAAGAACTATGGCTGGCCGATCATCACGCACGGCGTGGACTACAACGGCCAGCCCATTCCCGAATCCACAGGCAGCAGCGCGCCCGGCATGGAGCAGCCCGTGCACTACTGGGTGCCGTCCATCGCGCCCAGCGGCATGGCCTTCTACACCGGCTTTGACCTGCACCCCTGGCAGGGCGATCTGTTCGTGGGCGGACTGGCGGCGCAGCAGCTGGTGCGGCTGGACCTGGACGGCAATCGCGTGGTCGGCGAAGAGCGCCTGCTCACCGGCATGGGCTACCGCATCCGCGACGTTCGCAATGGCCCGGATGGCGCGCTTTACCTGCTCACCGATGCCAGCAATGGCCGCCTGCTGAAAGTGGAGCCAGCCAAGCGCGGATGGAGTCGCCGGCTGATGAAGCCCGAACCCGCTGCGCCGGCGCCAAAGCCGGCACCGGTATCCCCGAAGCCGCCGGCGCCAGTGGAGCGCTGATCGGGATCAGGCGGGCTTGTTCTTGCGCACGGCGACGTAGACAGCCAACAGCACCACGGCGCCCACCACCGAGGCGATGAAGCCGGCCGCGTCGCCTTCGCCGTACCAGCCAAAGGTCTTGCCCACGTAGTTGGCCAGGAACGAGCCGGCCACGCCCAGCACCATGGTCCAGAGCAGGCTCAGCTTGTCGTTGCCCGGCTTCACCGCGCGGGCCACCAGGCCCACCACGAAGCCGATCAGCAGGGTCCAGATGAGGCTCATCATTGCGCGCACTCCAGGTTGGAATAAGCGCGGAGCTTAGCACCGGCCGTTGACGGGGCTTAACCAGCCCGTCACTGCATCGGCAACTCCAGCCCCAGCTCCCGTGCGCACTCGCGAGCAATCTCGTATCCGGCGTCGGCATGGCGCATCACGCCAGTGCCGGGATCGTTCCACAGCACGCGCTGCAGCCGCGCCGCAGCCGCATCGGTGCCGTCGGCCACGATCACCACGCCGCTGTGCTGGCTGTAGCCCATGCCCACGCCGCCGCCGTGGTGCAGGCTCACCCAGGTGGCGCCGCCGGCGACGTTGAGCATGGCGTTGAGCAGCGGCCAGTCCGACACCGCGTCGCTGCCGTCGAGCATGGCTTCGGTTTCGCGGTTGGGGCTGGCGACGGAGCCGGAATCGAGATGGTCGCGGCCGATCACGATCGGCGCGCTCACTTCGCCCGTGCGCACCATTTCGTTGAAAGCCAGCGCGAGGCGGTGGCGATCGCCCAGGCCGACCCAGCAGATGCGCGCCGGCAGGCCCTGGAAGGCGATGCGCTCGCGCGCCATGTCCAGCCAGCGGTGCAGGTGCGGGCTGTCGGGCATCAGTTCCTTCACCTTGGCGTCGGTCCTGTAGATGTCTTCGGGATCGCCGCTGAGCGCGACCCAGCGGAACGGGCCGATGCCGCGGCAAAACAGCGGCCGCACGTAGGCCGGCACGAAGCCCGGGAAATCGAACGCGTCCTCGCAGCCCACGTCCTTGGCCATCTGGCGGATGTTGTTGCCGTAGTCGAACACCGGGATGCCCTGGTTCTCGAAATGCAGCATCGCCTCCACGTGCGTGCGCATGGAGTGCTTGGCGGCGCCAACCACTTTGTCCGGATCGTTTTTCTGTGCGCTGAACCACTCCTCCAGCGTCCAGCCCGCCGGCAGGTAGCCGTGCAGCGGGTCGTGCGCGCTGGTCTGGTCGGTGACGGCGTCGGGGCGAACGCCACGGCGCACCAGCTCGGGCAGGATTTCCGCGGCGTTGCCCAGCAGCGCCACCGACTTGGCTTCGCCGGCCGCGCAGTACTTTGCGATGCGCTCCAGCGCGTCGTCCAGATCGGCTGCCTGTTCGTCCACGTAACGCGTGCGCAGGCGCATGTCGATGCTCTTCTGCTGGCATTCGATGGTGAGCGAGCAGGCGCCCGCCAGCGACGCCGCCAGCGGCTGCGCGCCGCCCATGCCACCCAAGCCCGCGGTGAGGATCCAGCGGCCCGACAGGTTGCCGCCGTAGTGCTGGCGGCCCATTTCCACGAAGGTCTCGTAGGTGCCCTGGACGATGCCCTGGCTGCCGATGTAGATCCAGCTGCCCGCCGTCATCTGGCCGTACATCATCAGGCCCTTGCGATCGAGTTCATGGAAGTGCTCCCACGTGGCCCAGTGCGGCACCAGGTTGGAGTTGGCGATCAGCACGCGCGGGGCATCGGCGTGGCTGGGGAACACGCCCACCGGCTTGCCGCTCTGCACCAGCAGGGTCTGGTCGTCGCGCAGGGTGCGCAGCGTCGCCAGGATCGCGTCGTAGCAGGCCCAGTCTCGAGCCGCGCGGCCGATGCCGCCATACACCACCAACTCGGCCGGGTTCTCGGCCACCTCGGGGTCCAGGTTGTTCTGCAGCATCCGGTATGCCGCTTCGGTCTGCCAGCTGAGGCAGCTTAGCTGCGCGCCGCGCGGCGCGCGGATGCTGCGGGAAGGGTCGTTGCGGCTGACGGTGGACATCGGTGGCTCCCGGGTGTGCCGCGATTATAGGTTCCCGGCGGCGGCTAGTCGGCCAGCAGTGCGCGCAGCGTCTGGCCATAGCGCAGGGCCACGGCTTCATGGTCCCGGTGGCGCCCCTGCGCTACCCAACGCTGGCCCGCCACGTGGGTTTCCTGCACCAAGCTGCGGTTGCCGGCGAAGATGAAACGATCAAGCAGGTTGTCGCGGGTGGCGCCGGCCAGCGCAGGCGCCGCGTCATCGAGCAGCACGAAATCCTCGGCCGCGGCTTCGGCCTGCCCACCCGCCCGCAGCCCGCCCCGCAGGGCCTGCGAGTAAAGAAACTCGCCGGTACTGGGCTGCGCCACGCTGACGGCGATGTTGCGGTGGCGCGTGACCAGCCGCTGCCCGTACTCCAGCCAGCGCAGCTCCTCCACCGGCGACACCGACACGTGCGAATCCGAGCCGATGCCCCAATGCCCGCCAGCATCCAGGTAGGCCCGCAGCGGAAACAAGCCGTCGCCCAGATTGGCCTCGGTGCTTGGACACAGCGCCACGGTGGCGCCACTGGCGGCAATGCCCTTCACTTCCGCATCGTCAACGTGGGTGGCATGCACCAAGGTCCAGCGCGCATCCACCGGCGCGTTGTCCAGCAGCCACTCCACTGGCCTGGCGCCGCGCAGCGCCAGGCAATCCTGCACTTCGCCAATCTGCTCGGCGATGTGCAGATGGATCGGCAGGTCCGCGCTGCCAATCGCCTGCAAAACTTCATGCATGGCCGCCGCGGGCACCGCGCGCAGGCTGTGCAAGGCGACGCCCACCTTCAGCTGGGCGTGCTCGCGGGCGCGCAGCTGCTGCAGCAGCGAAACATACTCGTCCACCGTGTGGCCAAAGCGCCGCTGGCGCTCACCCAGCGGCCGGCCATCGAAGCCGCCGCTGAGATAAAGCACCGGCAGCAGGGTGAGGCGGATGCCGACGTCGCGCGCAGCGGCGATGATGGCGCCGGACATTTCGCCCGGATCATCGTAGCGGCGGCCATCGGGCTGGTGATGCAGGTAGTGGAACTCGCAGACGCTGGTGTAGCCGGCCTCCAGCATCTCCACGTAGAGCTGGGCGGCGATGGCGTACTGGGCCTCGGGCGTGACCTTTCCGGCGAAGCGATACATCAGCTCGCGCCAGGTCCAGAAGCTGTCCTCGGGGTGGCTCTGGCGTTCGGCCAAACCGGCCATGGCCCGCTGGAACGCATGCGAATGCAGGTTGGGCAAACCGGCGAGGCGCCAGCGCGCTGCCGTGGCGCCCCCGTCCGCAACGCGGGACCCATGGCCAACGGCCCAGCCGGTGGCCAGGGTAGCGTCGTCGGTTCGCAGGGCGGGCATGGCCGCAGTTTCGCATGCGGCCGCGAGGCCCGCATACACTGTGGCCATGAGCGCTCTGTCAGGCATCAAGGTTCTGGAATTGTCGCGGGTCCTGGCCGGGCCCTGGTGCGCCATGGTGCTGGCCGACCTGGGCGCAGACGTGATCAAGCTCGAATCCTTCGACGGCGACGACACCCGCGGCCTGGGCCCGCCCTTCCTGCACGGCATGTCGGCCTACTTCGCCTGCTGCAACCGCAACAAGCGGTCGCTGGCCATCGACCTGCGCTCGCCGGCCTCGCGGCCGCTGCTGGAGGCGCTGGTTCGGCAGGCCGACGTGCTGGTGGAAAACTTCCGCACCGGCGGCGCCGAGCGCCTGGGCGTGGGCTACGGCGCCATGGCGGCGCTCAATCCCCGGCTGGTTTATTGCTCGATCTCGGGCTACGGCCGCGACGGACCCGGTGCCGCCCGGCCCGGCTACGACTACGCCGTGCAGGCCGAAGCCGGAATGATGGCGATCACTGGACCCGCCGACGGCGCGCCGCACAAAGTGGGCGTGGCGATGGCGGACCTGGCCACCGGGCAGAACGCGGCCACCGCCATCCTGGCCGCGCTGCTGCAGCGGCACGCCAGCGGCCAGGGCCAGCACATCGATCTCTCGCTGTTCGATACCCAGCTGGCGCTGTTGGCCAACGTCGGCAGCAGCGCGCTGTTCACCGGCGCGGAGGCGGTTCGCCAGGGCAACGCGCACGCCAATATCGTTCCGTACGAAGCCTTCAGCGCCAGCGACGGCCAGTTCGTGCTCACGGTGGCCAGCGAGAAACTCTGGAAGGACACCTGCGACGCGTTGGATCGCCGCGACTGGCTGGTGGACCCGCGCTATGCCAACAACGCCGCGCGCGTTCGCAACCGCCAGGCGCTGGGTGCCGAACTGCAGGCGCTGTTCCGGCGCGAAACCTGCGGCCACTGGCTGGCGCTGTTCGCCGCCGCTGGCGTGCCGGCAGCCGCCATCAACAGCGTGCGCCAGGCGCTGGACCACCCCATTACACAGGCGCGCGGCATGCGTATCGAAATCGACGGCGTACCCATGCTCGGCAGCCCACTGAAGCTGTCGGCCTCGCCCGCCGTGCTGGAACGCGCGCCGCCGACGCTGGGCCAGCACAGCGACGAAATCGCCGCTGCGCTCGGCTTCGATCCCCTCGCCTTGCGCGCTGCCGGAGCCATCCGTTGATCGGCCGCCTGGCGCCACCTTGGGATCGGATGCTGCTGGATGCACGACTGGCGACGCTGCGCGACGACCTGGGTGCCTATGGCGTCATCGAAGACGCGGCGTTGGCCTGGAAGGACGGCCTGATCACCTACGCCGGGCCACGCAGCGAATTGCCCGGCGAACCGGCGCAGCTGGCGGCCCGCGTGGATTCCGCCAACCAGCGCTGGATCACGCCCGGGCTGGTGGATTGCCATACCCACCTGGTGTTTGCCGGCGACCGCGCGCAGGAGTTCGAACGCCGGCTGCAGGGCGCCAGCTACGAGCAGATTGCCCGCGAAGGCGGCGGCATCCTGTCCACCGTGCGCGCCACCCGCGCCGCCAGCGAGGCGCAGCTGCTGGCCACGTCGCTGCCGCGGGCGCGGGCGCTGCGCAACGACGGCGTCACCACGGTGGAAATCAAATCCGGCTACGGCCTGGACCTGGCCAACGAGCGCAAGATGCTGCGCGTGGCGCGCCAGTTGGGCGAGAGCCTCGGCGTCACCGTGCGCACCACCTATCTGGCAGCGCACGCACTGCCGCCGGAGTTCGCTGGCCGGCCCGACGATTACCTCACGCAGGCCTGCGCGTGGCTGCATGAGCTCCACGGCGAAGGCTTGGTGGACGCGGTGGACGCCTTTTGCGAAGGCATCGGCTTCACGCCGGCGCAGACGCGGCGGATGTTCGAAGCCGCGCAGGCGCTGGGCCTGCCGGTGAAGCTGCACGCCGACCAGCTGAGCAACCTGGGCGGCGCCGCACTGGCCGCCGAATTCTCGGCGCTGTCGGCCGACCACATCGAGTACAGCGACGAAGCGGCGGTGCAGGCGATGGCCAGCGCCGGCACGGTGGCCGTGCTGTTGCCCGGCGCCTTCCACGTGCTGCGCGAAACGCGGCAGCCGCCGGTGGCCCTGCTGCGCCAGCACGCCGTGCCGATGGCCGTTTCCACCGACCTCAACCCCGGCACCTCGCCACTGCAGTCGCTGCGGCTGGCGATGGGCCTGGCCTGCACCCACTTCCAACTGACGCCGGAAGAAGCGCTGCGCGGCGCCACTGTGAACGCGGCGCGGGCGCTGGGGCTGCACGACCGCGGCCGTCTGCTGCCGGGCCTGCGCGCGGATTTCGTGCAGTGGACCATCGCGCACCCGGCCGAACTGGCCTATTGGCTGGGCGGAGACGTGGCGCACTCGGTGGTGATCGGCGGGCGCCGCGTCAGCGACTGAGCGCGGCGTGTCCTGAAACGACGAAGCCCCGCCAGGGCGGGGCTTCCAGTTCGCAGCGCAAAGCGCAGCGAAACTTACTTGGCGGCGGCTTTCTTGGCCGGGGCCTTCTTGGCCGGCGCCTTGGCAACTAGCGGCGCCTTCACGGTGGCAGCGGCCTTGCCAGCGGTTGGCGTCTTGCTGGTCTGCGCGCGCGCATTGCCGTGGCTGCCGGTGAAACGCTTGCCCTTGGCGGTCTTTTTGTCGCCCCTACCCATGCTGATTCCTTAAAAATGATGTTTGGTGAGGCGCATAGCCTACCACTGCGGGCAGGCCCGACCAAGCCGGACGCAGTTCCCGCTCAGTGCGAGTGGCCGTAGGAGAGCCGCAGATTCACCAAATGGGCTACGGCGATCAGCACGCCGCCCAGCGCCATGGCCACCGCATGAGGCACTACCGACGCGTGCAGCGGTGGGTACAGCAAGGCGCTCCAGATCAAAACCAGCCCCGGCGTGACCAGCAGCCAGGCGTGATAGGCGCGGTGCCCGCGGTAGCCCAGGTACAGACTGGTTACCGCCAAAACCGTGGCAAAACTGGCGAACGCCAGCTCCCACCCGTGCCAGGCCACCAAGCCCAGGCCCAGCGCCGGCAGCAGCGCAAGCGCCACCGGGATCAGGGCGCAATGCAGGGCGCAGATAAACGCACCAACCGCACCGAGGCGATCGGCCCAGCGGGGCAGTTTCAGCTTGCGCGGTTTGATGATGGCGGCCATGGCATCCGGAGGATTGCGCTGGAATTGAAATAATATAACATTACAGCCCGACTTGAGCAAACGGACTATAGCAATGCCCCGACGCCCCCACCCGCATCCCCTCGCGATTGCCGTGCTGCTCGCTTTTCCGGCGCTGGCGCTGGGCCAGGCCAGCCGCCCAGACCCGGACCACGCGCATGAGACGGTGAAGACCCTGGACGCCATCGAGGTGACGGCGTCGCCGCTGCGCAACGCCATCGACAACCTGGCGCGGCCCGTCACGGTGCTGGCCGGCGACGCGCTGGAGGCCAACCGGGCCGGAACCTTGGGCGAAACCCTTGAGCGCCAATCGGGCGTGCAGTCGTCGTATTTCGGTGCTGGCGTGGGCCGGCCGATCATCCGCGGCCAAGACGGCGCGCGCGTACAGGTGGTGAACAACGGCACCGGCACCGGCGACGTATCCACGGTGAGCGTGGACCATGCGGTCACCATCGAGCCTTTCCTCGCCGACCAGATT
>JANNQY010000026.1:0-32757 GCA_031400995.1 Lysobacteraceae bacterium | reverse complement strand
GACCGCAACACTTGCGTGCTGTTTGGCGACGGTGCTGGCGCGGTGGTGCTGAAGGCAGATTCCCAGGCCGGCATCCTGTCCACCCACCTGCATGCGGACGGCGGCAAGAAAGAGCTGCTCTACAACCCGGTGGGCGTCTCGGTGGGCTTCAAGCCCGAAGAGAAGAACGCCGGCGTGCGCGTGCTGATGGCCGGCAGCGAAGTGTTCAAGTACGCGGTGAAGGCGCTCGATTCGGTCGTGGATGAAACCTTGGCTGCGAACGGCCTGGACAAATCCGACTTGGATTGGCTGATCCCGCACCAGGCCAACCTGCGCATCATCGAAGCCACCGCCAAGCGCCTGCAGATGTCCATGGACCAGGTCATCGTTACGGTGCACAAGCACGGCAACACCTCGGCCGGCTCGGTGCCGCTGGCGCTGGACGAAGCCGTGCGCTCGGGCAAGGTGCAGCGCGGCCAGCTGCTGCTGCTCGAAGCATTCGGCGGCGGTTTCACCTGGGGCTCGGCGCTCATTCGCTACTGACCGCGCCGGCGGCAAACCCTACGCGGGGGTACAGACGCCGCGCCTCCCCGCTCGCTTATGATGGCCCGTCGCCGACGCACGGACCTGCAATGAGCTCATCCATCGCCTTCGTTTTCCCCGGCCAGGGCTCGCAGTCCCTGGGCATGCTGGCCGACCTCGCTGTCGTCCGGGCCACCGTGCGCGAAACCTTTGACGAAGCTTCGGACGGTGCCGGCGTGGACCTGTGGGCGCTGTCCCAGCAGGGTCCGGAAGCACAGCTCAACCAGACTGAGTTCACCCAGCCGGCGCTGCTGGCGGCTGGCGTCGCCGTGTGGCGGACATGGCTGGCCTGTGGCGGCCCGCGGCCGGCGCTGCTGGCGGGCCACAGCCTCGGCGAATACGCCGCGCTGGTCGCCGCCGGGTCGCTGTCGCTGGCCGACGGCGCCCGACTGGTCCGCGAGCGCGGGCGCCTGATGCAGCTGGCGGTTCCGGCCGGCACCGGCGCCATGGCCGCTGTGCTGGGCGCCGAAGACGCGCTGGTGGCCGAGGTCTGCGCCGCCGTGTCAGCGGCCGACGTGGTGGTGCCGGCGAACTACAACTCCCCCGGCCAGATCGTCATCGGCGGCCACGCCACCGCGGTTGATCGCGCCCTGGCCGAACTCGCGGCGCGCGGCGTGCGCAAGGCCGTGAAGCTGCCGGTGTCGGTGCCTTCGCACACGCCGCTGATGCGCGACGCTGCCAATAGCCTCGGCGACGTAATGGCTGCGATGGCCTGGCAGCTGCCGGCCATTCCGGTGGTGCAAAACGTCGACGGCGCGGTGCATGAAAGCGTTGCGGCCATCCGGGAGGCCTTGGTGCGCCAGCTCTACCTGCCGGTGCGCTGGACCGACTGCGTGCAGGCGCTGGCAGCGCGCGGCGCCAACCGTTTGGCCGAATGCGGCCCGGGCAAGGTGCTCACTGGCCTGGCCAAACGCATCGACAAGACCTTGGACGCGCGTGCTTTGGGCACGGCCGCCGACTTTGATGCGGCGCTCGCTGACTTCTCCGCCTGAACCTCCACAAGGACCCGATATGACTGCACCCCTGCAAGGCGAGATCGCCCTGGTTACCGGCGCCAGCCGCGGCATCGGCGCCGCCATTGCCGATGAACTGACCGCACAGGGCGCGCGCGTCATCGGTACCGCCACCACCGACGCGGGCGCCCAGGCCATCCATGCGCGGCTCGCCGCCAGCGGTGGGGCGGGGCGCCTGCTCAACGTCACCGATGCAGGCGCCATAGATGCATTGGTGGAGGGCATCGCCGCCGAGTTCGGCCCGGTGTCCATCCTGGTGAACAACGCCGGCATCACCCGCGACAACCTGCTGATGCGCATGAAGGAGGAAGACTGGCAGGCGATCCTCGACACCAACCTCAGCTCGGTCTTCCGCAGCTCCAAGGCGGTGATGCGCGCGATGATGAAGGCGCGCAAGGGCCGCATCATCAACATCGCTTCGGTGGTTGGCGTCACCGGCAATGCCGGCCAGGCCAACTATGCGGCGGCCAAGGCCGGCATCATCGCCTTCAGCAAATCCCTGGCCAAGGAAATCGGCAGTCGCGGCATCACGGTGAACGTGGTGGCGCCGGGTTTCATCCAGACCGACATGACCAAGGATTTGCCCGAGGCCTCGCGCGCGGCCCTGGTCAGCCAGATCGCCTTGGGCCGGCTGGGCGACCCGGCCGATATCGCCCGCGCGGTGTCCTTCCTGGCCGGCCCGTCGGCCGCCTACATCACCGGCGAGACCCTGCACGTCAATGGCGGCATGTACATGCCCTAAGCCCTTGCGCTGGCTGGAATTGCGCTAGAATCCAGCCACCCGATCAAGGCTGCACCGGATCAGGGGCCCGCCGCAGCTGGCATTTGTTTACAATGCGCCCGATCACCAAAACGCTCCGGGAGGAGAACGATCCATGAGCAGCATCGAAGAACGCGTCAAGAAAATCGTCATCGAGCAACTGGGCGTGAAAGAAGACGACGTCACCGTGAACGCCTCGTTCGTGGATGACCTCGGCGCCGACTCGCTGGATACCGTGGAGCTGGTGATGGCGATCGAGGAATAGTTCGAGTGCGAGATCCCGGACGAAGAGGCTGAGAAGATCACTTCGGTGCAGCAGGCCATTGATTACATCAAGGCCCACGTCAAGGCCTGAATGGCTGACGGGTACCACGCCGGGGCCGCGCTTGCGCGGCCCTGCGCGTTTCAGGCGCCGGCGCAGTACGCCGGCGCATGCGCGGCCCGGCCGCGCGCCAAGCCATGCCTAGGGGAGAATCGCCATGAGCCAGCGTCGCGTCGTCGTTACCGGAATGGGCATCGTTTCGCCCATCGGCAACTCCCTGGCTGCGGCCTGGGACAGCATCCAGGCCGGCCGCTGCGGCATTGGTCCGATTACCCATTTCGACGCCAGCTTGTACGCAACCCGTATTGCCGGCGAGGTGCGCGATTTCGACCCCAAGTCCTTCCTGCCGCCCAAAGACGTCAAGAAGATGGACACCTTCATCCATTACGGCTTGGCTGCGTGCTTCCAGGCCCTGGACGATTCCGGGCTGGACATTACTGACGACAACGCCGAGCGCATCGGCGCCATCATCGGCGCTGGCATCGGTGGCGTGCGCGGCATCGAGGAAACCGCCGTGGCCCTGCACGAGGGCGGCCCGCGCAAGATCTCCCCGTTCTACGTGCCCAGCACCATCATCAACATGCTGCCCGGCCAGCTCTCGATCCTTCGCGGTTTGAAGGGGCCGAATTTCTCCGCGGTGTCGGCCTGCGCCACCTCCAATCATTCCATCGGCATCGCCATGCGCATGATCCAGTACGGCGACGCCGACGTGATGGTGGCCGGCGGCGCCGAACACGGTGCCTCGCCTACGTCGGTGGGCGGGTTCTGTTCGATGAAGGCCATGTCCACCCGCAACGACGAGCCGCTGAAGGCCTCGCGGCCCTGGGACAAGGACCGCGACGGTTTCGTGCTGGGTGACGGCGCCGGCATCCTGGTGCTGGAGGAATACGAACATGCCAAGGCCCGCGGCGCGCGCATCTACTGCGAGCTGGCCGGCTTTGGCGCCAGCTCCGATGCGTATCACATGACCGCGCCCAGCGAGAACGGCGAGGGCCCGGCGCGCTGCATGGCGATGGCGCTCAAGGACGCCGGGGTCAACGCCGAGCAGGTGGGCTATCTGAATGCGCACGGCACCTCCACGCCCTTGGGCGACCTGGCGGAAACCCTGGCGGTGAAGCGCGCGCTTGGCGACCACGCCTACCGCACCATGGTCAGTTCCACCAAATCCATGACCGGGCACTTGCTGGGCGCCGCGGGCGGCGTCGAGGCCATATTCACCGTGCTGGCCCTGCATACCGGCGTGATCCCGCCCACCATCAACCTGGATGAGCCCGGCGAAGGCTGCGACCTGGACTACGTGCCCAACGTGGCGCGCCAGGCCAAGGTGGACGTGGCGGTGTCGAATGGTTTTGGCTTCGGCGGCACCAACGGCACCCTGGTGTTCCGGAAAATCTGATCCACGTCCGGGCTGCGCCGTCATGTTGACCCGCGAGCTGCCGCCCGGCACCGACCTGCTGCGCCTGCAGTCGGCACACCCTGCACGGTTTCCCCTGCTGCTTGAATCGGTGGCTGGCGGCAGCGCGCTTTCGCGCTGGGACATGCTGCTGGCCGGCAGCGGCGACGGCTTGCGACTGGACGCCGATGGCGTGACGCGCACGCTGGATGGCCGCACGGTGGGCCAGGATTTCCTCTCGGCGTTGGATGCGGAATGGCGCGAGGCCGGCATTCCCGCCGTGGCGTCCGAGCTGCCCTTTCGCGGCGGCTGGGCGCTGTTCCTGGCCTATGAACTGGCGGCGCAGGTGGAGCCACGGCTCCGCCTCCCCGTCGCGCCAGGCCCGCTGCCGGTGGCCTTGGCGCTGCGCTGTCCGGGCGCCGTGATTCGCGACCGTGAGAGTGGCCGCTGCCTCGCGCTGGCGGAGCCCGGCGCCGAGCATTGGCTTGATCTCGCCCTGGCCCAGTCGCCCGACCTGCCGCCGTCCTTTGCGCCGCCGGTCCTGCATGAGGACGATCCGGCCCAGTTCCTAGATGGCGTGGCGCGCATCCATCGCTACCTGCGCGAGGGTGACGTGTTCCAGGTGAACCTCTCGCGTGGCTGGCGCGCCGAGTTTGACCAGGCGCCCGATCCGGCGGCCGTGTACGCGCAGCTGCGGCAGGCCAATCCAGCGCCGTTCGCCGGCCTGCTGCGCCACGGCGGCGCCGCCTTGCTCAGTTCTTCCCCCGAACGCTTGGTATCGGTGCGCGGCCGGCGCGCCGAGACCCGCCCGATCGCCGGCACCCGCCCGCGCTTTCCCGGTGACGACGAGGCCGAGCGCATCCGCGACCTGGTGGGCAACCCCAAGGAGCGCGCCGAGCACGTGATGCTGATTGATCTGGAGCGCAACGACCTGGGACGCGTATGCCTGCCGGGTAGCGTGCATGTGGATGAGCTGATGAGCGTGGAAAGCTACGCCCACGTGCACCACATCGTTTCCAACGTCAGCGGTGAACTGCGCCCGGGCACCACGCCGGGCGAGGTGATCCGGGCGGTGTTCCCCGGCGGCACCATCACCGGTGCGCCCAAGGTGCGCTGCATGCAGATCATCGCCGAGCTCGAAGGCGTGGGCCGCGGCGCGTATACCGGCGCGCTGGGCTACCTCAACCGCGATGGCGACATGGACCTCAACATCCTTATCCGCAGCGCGTGGCTGCACGGACGCGAGCTACAGTTCCGCACCGGCGCCGGCATCGTGGTGGACTCCGATGCCGCGCATGAGCTGGATGAAACCCGGGCCAAGGCGCGCGGGCTGCTGCGGGCGCTGGGAGCCTTGGGTTGAGCGCGCTGGTAACGCATATCTATTGCGGCCAACGCCGCGTGGACGCCGTGGACCCGGCGGACCGCGGTCTTGCGTATGGCCACGGCGTGTTCGAAACCGTTTTGTTGCATCGGCAGCGCGGCGTCTGGTGGCCCCAGCACCTTGCGCGATTGACCCAAGGCGCAGCGCGATTGGGGCTTCCGGCACTGAATGCCGCGTGGCTGGACCAGGCCGTGGGCGAACTGCTCGCGCTGTCGCCCGGGCGGGCCGTGCTCAAGCTCATCTACACCGGCGGCGCCGGCGGACGCGGTTACGCCGCACCGGCGCTGGCTGAGCCTCACTGGGTGCTCGCCTTGCATCCCGCACCCGCGCCCCTGGCCACGCCACTCGCGCTGCGCTGGTGCGAGACGCGCATGGCGATCCAGCCGGCGCTCGCCGGCATCAAGCACCTCAACCGGCTTGAGCAGGTGCTGGCTCGCGCCGAATGGCGCGACGATTCGGCGCAGGAGGGGCTGATGCTGGACGCCGAGGGCCACGTTGCCTGCGCCATTTCGGCAAACGTCTTCGCGCGGATCGACGGCCGCTGGCTGACGCCGTCGCTTCTGCGCTGCGGCGTGGCCGGCATTGCCCGGGCCTGGGTGCTGGGGCAGGAAATGGGCGCGGAGCCAGCCGAACTCAGCCGCGCGCAGCTGCAGTCTGCCGATGCAATTTTCCTGTGCAATGCCGTGCGCGGTATCCTGCCGGTGGCCAGCTTGGACGATCGTTGCTGGCCGGCGGACGCGGCAGTGGCTGCGCTGCAAGCCCGGCTGGCGCAGGCCGAGCCGGCCTTCGGAACAGGGAGTTAGCCATTGGCGAAGGCAAGTTCGCACCGTGTGCTCAAGGCCTCGCTGGCCCTGATGCTGCTGCTGGCCGTGGCGGTGGGCGGCTGGGTGTGGCAAAGCTACCGCGGCTTCGCCGACACGCCGCTGGCGCTGGCCAACAGCGAACGCATCCTCACCGTGGCCCAGGGCGATGGTTTCCAGGACATCCTGGCCAAACTCAGAAACGTCGGCGTCACTGAAGGCCATGACCTGGAGTGGCAGGCGCTGGCGCACGAAATGCAGGTGATCGCCCGGCTGCAGGTGGGCGACTACAGCATTCGCCACGGCATCACCCCGCGCGAACTGCTCACCAAGCTGGAGAGTGGCAAGGTCATCCAGCACCGCTTCACCATCGTCGAGGGCTGGAACATGCGCGAGTTGCGCGCGGCGCTGGCCCAGGACGCCACGCTGGTGCAGGCCGCGTCCGCGCTGGATGACGCGGCATTGATGGCGGCGCTAGGCCGGCCCGGCCTTCATCCCGAGGGCCGCTTCCTGCCCGAGACCTATCACTACACCCGCGGCATGACCGACCTGGACCTGTTGCGCCGCGCCGCCTTGGCCATGGACAGGGCGGTGGCCGACGCGTGGGCCGCGCGCGCGGACGGCGTGCCGCTGGAAAGCCCCGAACAGCTGCAGGTGCTGGCCTCGATCATCGAAAAAGAAACCGGCAAGGCTGCCGAGCGGCCTGAGATCGCCGGCGTGTTCGCCCGCCGGCTCAAGCTGGGTATGCGCCTGCAGACCGACCCGACCGTGATCTACGGCATGGGCAGCGCCTACGCCGGCAACATCCGCCGCAGCGACCTCACGACCGACACGCCTTACAACACCTACACCCGCAGCGGCCTGCCGCCCACGCCCATTGCCATGCCCGGGCGCAAAGCGCTGATGGCTGCGGGCAATCCGGCGCCAGGCGAGAATCTTTATTTCGTTGCCCGCGGCGACGGCAGCCACGTGTTCTCGGCCTCGTTGGCCGAGCACAATCGCGCGGTGGCCTGCTACCAACTGGGGCGCTGCCGATGAAACACGCCGGTGTTTTCATCAGCATCGAAGGCGGCGAGGGGGCGGGCAAGTCCACCGTGATCGCCGCGCTGTGCGAGGCGCTGGAGACGAGTGGTCGCGAAGTGGTGCAGGTGCGCGAACCTGGCGGCACGCCCGAGGGTGAAGCGATCCGCGCCATCCTGCTTGACCCCAGCCGTGAGCTGGCGCCGGAGACCGAGCTGCTGCTGATGTTCGCGTCGCGCGCGCAGTTGGTGCGCAGCGTGGTGCGACCGGCGCTGGCGCGCGGCGCCGCGGTGGTGGCCGACCGGTTCACCGATGCCAGCTACGCCTACCAGGGCGGCGGCCGTGGCCTGGACAGCGGCTACATCGCCGACCTGGAGCGTTGGGCGGCGGGTATCAAGCCTGACCTGAGCTTCCTGCTGGACGTGGACGTTGCCCAAGGCCTGGCGCGCGCCCGGGCGCGCGGCGGCGAGCTGGACCGGATCGAGCGCGAACGCGGCGATTTCTTCCAGCGCGTGCGCGCAACGTACCTGGCGCGTGCCGCCGCCGAGCCGGCGCGTTTCCGCGTGATTGACGCCCACCAGCCCGCCGACGCGGTGCGCCTGGAAGTGCTGACGGCCTTGGCGCGCTGGCTGGAGGGCCAGGCGTGAGCCCGCTGGCGCCCTGGCAGCAGCGCGTACTCGATGGCGCGCTGGCGACACTGGCCGAGGGACGCCTGGGCCACGCCCTGCTGTTTTCCGGCGCGGCCCGGATGGGCAAGGGCGAGGTCGCGACGCGCCTGGCGCGACGGCTGTGCTGCGGATCGCCGTCGCCAGAGGGCTTGGCCTGCGGCCGCTGCCGGGCCTGCCAGCTGTTTGCCGCCGGCACCCATCCGGATTTCCGCCATGTCAGCTTCATTCCCAACGACAAGGGCGACAAGCTGCGCAGCGAAATCGTGGTGGACCAGATGCGTGAACTGGGCCACTGGTTTTCCCTGACCCCACAGATGGGTGGCGCCCAGGTGGCGCTGATCACGCCGGCGCACGCGATGAACCTCAACGCCGCCAATGCCCTGCTCAAGACCCTGGAAGAGCCGTCGCGCGATCGCTACCTGCTGCTGGTCACCGATCGCCCCGGCCGGCTGCCCGCCACCATCCGCAGCCGCTGCCAGCGCCTGGAATTCCGGCCGCCGGCGCGCGCCGAGGCGGCGGCCTGGCTGCGCGGCCAGGGCCACCAGGACGCCGCGCTGTTGCCGGCCCTGGACGCCGCGCGTGGCCATCCCGGCTTGGCGCACGACTGGCTCACTAACGGCGGCCTTGCGCTGCGGCGCGAGGTGCTGGCCGACCTCAATGCCTTGGCGGCCGGGAAGCGCCCGGCGGTGGAGCTTGCCCAGCGCTGGCTGGCCGATGAGCAGGCCGAGCTGCGGCTGCGCTTCGCCGCGGATCTGGCGCTGGACGGTGCCGCCCAGCAGTTGGCCGCCGCGCCGGCCACGGGCTTGACCCTGCCGGCGGATTTCCAGAAGCTCAGCGCATGGTTCGACCGCATCAACCGCGCCCGTAGCCAGCTGATGCTGGCGGGTCTGCGCCACGACCTGGCGCTGGCCGGTCTGCTGCTGGAATGGCGTAGCATGTTCATGGATACGGCGATGCAGGGAGCGAGGCGATGATGGGTGGCGCAGGCGCAAGGCAGGGCATTCTGTCCCTGGCCATCAAGGACAAGGCGGCGCTGTACAACGCCTACATGCCCTTCGTGAAGGGCGGCGGCATCTTCGTCCCCACTGCCAAACGCTACGCCTTGGGCGATGAGGTGTTCATCCTGCTGTCGCTGATGGAGGAAAAGGACCGGCTGCCGGTGGCTGGCAAGGTGGTTTGGATCACACCTTCGGGTGCCCAGGGCAACCGCGTCGCGGGCATTGGCGTGCAGTTCGCCGACACGGCGGAGGCCGAGGCGGTGAAAGGCAAGATCGAGACTTTCCTCGCCGGCACGCTCGAGGCCGACAAGCCCACGCATACGATGTAGCGCGAAGCCGAGGCAAAGCGCGCCTTCAGCCGAGTCCACGCGCCGCCGTGCGCCGAACCTATTCCGGCGCCGTGCTGTACTTGGAGCGCATGAAGTTCACGTACAGCCAGCCATAGCGCTGGTACCAGTCGCGCTCCCCGAAATGCTCGGCCTCGCACTGGCCCAGTTTCTTCATCGAGCGCTCGATTTCGAACAAGTAGTCGCGCGCCTTGCGGGTGTAGGTGCGCTTGAGGTCGCCCACCGCCTGCTCTATCTGCGGCTTGCCGCCCAGCGACCACGACAGGCCAGTGACGCCGTGAACGCCCGAACTGCTGTCGCCAAAAGCCATGGCCGAGTTGGCCATGCGCACGTTGACGGCCGTGATGCAGCGCGCTCGCTCAATGTAGAAACGATTGAAATCGATGGCTGCGACCGCGTCGCCGAAGCACTGCTGGCATTCCACTGAATCGCCGCACTGGGAGGGCACGCTGGGCCCGGCGTCAGCGGTGTAGTTGGATCCGCAGTCGGCCTCGCGGTCGTCCAGGGAATCCCACTGGCTCCACGCGTCGCTGGCGTCTTCGTAGATCTGGTAGCCGTCGTTGAGATGCTCGGCCAGGTCGTCGATATCGTCGTTGCTGTCGCTGTCGTCCTCGTCGCCATCTTCCTCGCCGTCGTCGTCTTCGTCACCGAAATCGGCAGCGCTGCCGCCCTCCTGCGCCTGGGCCACGGAGGCAGGCACCATCCACACCAGCATCAACACCAGCAGCCAATGGCGAAGGCTCATGGCTTTCTCCTCTTGAGCAGCATCAGGGTGAGCAGGCCGACGATGGCCAGCAGCAGGGCCGCGACGACCCACAGCGCCACGCTGCCCCAACTCACGCCCCCGGACGCGGCGCCAAATTCGCTGGCTTTGACCACGATCGGCGCCATCTTCGGTTTCACTTCGTCGCCCACCCACACCAGCAGGCGGTAGGCGGTGCCAGGTTCGGGCGCGGTGACCGTGATCTGGAACTCGGCTTCGGTGCGGATGCGGAACTTGAGCACGTCGCCGTCGGTTTCGCCGTCGCGCAGCGGCTGGTTCCAGGCGTACTTGCTCAGGCTCATGGCGACGTCTTCGCCGCGCGTAACCGGCCGCAGCAGCACCGTTACCGGCATCAGTGAGGTCAGGCCGTCGAGCATGAAGCGGTGGCCGTCCGGCCCCGTTTCACCCTTCACCACCACGGCGCGGCCGGTCTTGATGCCGGCCATCGGCTGCGGGTCCAGGCGGGTGATGCTGGGTGGCGCCGGTTCTTCCGAAGGCGGTTCCTGCGCCAAGGACGGCAGCGCCAGCAGGCCGGCAAGCCAGAAAACGGCAAAAACGCAGCGTGTGGAGCGTGTCATCGGCGACTCCCGCAATGGGGTGGACGAGGCAACGCTGCCGCGACGGGGCCGGCAGTGGAGCGAGTCTACTCCCGGGCCGGCCGGCCGCAATCGGTTCCGTTCAGGCCAACAGGATCCGCACCAACATCACGCCCGCGGCCACCGCTACCGCGCCCAGCAGCACCATGCGCAGGCGGCTCATGCGCCCCCCGGGGCCACTCGCCTTGGCGTCGCGGAACTGCAGCGCTTCGGGCAGGTAGGAACTGTCGCGCGTGGCCTCGAGCAAGCCGGCATCGTGCAGGATCTCGCGCGCTTGCTTGAAGTCATCGGACTTGAGTACCCACAGCGCGGGTTGCTGGCTGGCGTCGTGGTCCTTGTTGCTGTAGCTGAACTCGCGCCGGCTCACGCCCTTCCAGCCGCGGCCGCCGGTAACCTTGGTGGTGATGCCGACGTCGTTGAGCATGCGCTCGACGTTCTCGACGTTTTCCAGGCGAACGGAAGTGAATATCTGGCGCATCAGGCCACCGCCGGCGCTTCGGGCAGCACGCGAATCAGGCCTTCCTGGGCGGTGGACGCCACCAGGCGGCCATCGCGCGAATAGATCAGGCCGCGCGAAAGGCCGCGTGCCCCCTGCGCACTGGGGCTGTCGAGCGAATAGAGCAGCCAGTCATCGGCGCGGAACGGGCGATGAATCCACATCGCGTGGTCCAGCGAGGCCATCTGCACATTGGGCTGGTAGTAGCTGATGCCGTGCGGAAACGTGGCCGTGCCCAACAGGTGGAAATCAGAGGCGTAGGCCAGCAGCGATTGGTGCAGCGTTGGCGCATCGCCCACTTCGCCGTTGAGCCGGAACCAGACCTGCTGGAACGGCGGGCGCTTGGGCGGCTTGAATTCATCGCGCGGATAGACCGGGCGGATTTCGAACGGCCCCATGCGAGTGAGCCAGCGTTGTGCCTTGGGCGGCAGCAGCGCCAACTGCTCGGGCGTCGGCGCGGCTACGGGCTCGATGTCTTCGGGCTGCGGCACTTCGGGCATCGACAGCTGGTGTTCGTTGCCCGGTTCGGCCTCCTGGAACGACGAGGCAAACACGAAGATGGGCTGGCCGTGCTGGATGGCCGTGACCCGGCGCACCGAGAAACTTTTGCCGTCGCGGGCGCGGTCCACGTCGTACACGATGGGGTGTTCCACGTCGCCAGCGCGCAGGAAGTAGGCGTGGATGGAATGCACGTGGCGCGAATCGTCCACCGTCTGCTGCGCGGCGGAAAGCGCCTGGCCCAGCACTTGGCCGCCGAAGACGTATTTGGTGCCGATGTCGCGGCTCTGGCCGCGGAACAGGTTGTCTTCCAGGCGCTCAAGGCGCAGCAGGTCGAGCAGTTGGGCGGCAGCAGAGGTGGTCATGGCGGCTCCGGGAAGCAGGGCCGGATTATAGCGGCCCGCGGCCGTCGTTCCCGCCGATCAGGGCCGGATGCGGGTCAGCGGCGTAGCGTCCAGCACCCGGTACCAGGGGAAGCGCGGGCCCGGGTCACGCTTGCGGAACACCTGCTGGTGAGGGTTGTCGCTGGACGCTACCTGGTCCTGGTCCAGGTCTTCGTGCCCGGCGATGAACTCCAGGCTGGGCAGGTCTTTCTGCAGCTGCGCGAGCAGCGCCAGCAGGGCGTCCAACTGGGCTGCGGTGTAGGGCTCATCCATGGATTGCCGGCGCGAGTCCAGCCAATCCGGATAGCGCCCGGAATTCACCAGCTCGATGCCGACGGCGCGATCGTTGTAACCACGCGCATGGTGCGCCACGCGCCCGGGCTGCACGAAGACATGGATGCTGCCGTCGCGGTCAATGTAATAGTGGCCACTGTTGCCGGTGCCGCTGTCGTAGTGCACGCGCTCGCCGAATTCGCGCGCCAGCGCCAGGTCGGGCAACTCGGTGCAGTGGATCACCACCAGGTCGATCTGAGTGAGCGGACGGGCCTCCAGGCGGTGCTCATACGGCAGCGGCCAAACGTGCAGTTCGGGGCTTGGGGGAAGGTCGAGGCTCATGCCTGCATGCTAACATCGCCGCCATTACGGAGCCCGCTGATGCCCCTTCCTGCCGACTCCGCGCTAGCCGCACTGATGGCCACGCTGCCGCGCCCCGGCCGCGTGCAGTGGATCGGCCTGCGGCCCGCGCGCGACGTGCCGATGCACGAAGTAAGCAGTGCCATGGCGGAGGCCGGGCGCGGCCTGCAGGGCGACCGCTACGGCGGCGGCAGCGGCAAGCGCAGCGTGACCCTCATCCAAGCTGAACACCTGCCGGTGATCGCCGCGCTCGGTGGCCTGGCGCAGCTGCAGCCGGCCACGCTGCGCCGCAACCTGGTGGTGTCGGGACTGCCGCTGATGGCGCTCAAGGGCCGTCGTTTCCGCATCGGCGGGGCGCTGTTCGAAGGCACCGCACCCTGCGATCCGTGCTCGCGGATGGAGGCTGCGCTGGGGCCGGGCGGCTACAACGCGATGCGCGGCCACGGCGGGCTTTGCGCCCGCATTCTCGAAGGCGGCCTGATCCAGGTGGGCGATGCGCTGGTGCCGCTGGATGCGGACGACGCATGACCGGCCACGTGATCATTTCGCACGGGCTGCAGTCCGGGCCCGACGCCAGCAAGGCGGCGGCACTGGCCAAGATGGCCGGCCAATTGGGCTGGACCCATGAGCGCCCCGACTACCGCGACCTCGACGTGCTGGGCCCACTGGGCGATGTCCGCAGCCGCATCCTCCGGCTGGGCGCGCGGGCGCATCTGGTCACGCGCAGGCCGCTGGTGCTGGCCGGCTCCAGCATGGGCGCGTTCATCAGCGGGCACGTCTCGCGCGAAGTGGCGGTGGCCGGGCTCTTCCTGATGGCGCCGCCGATTGCGCTGGACGCCGAGCCACGCTATCTCAAGGCCGCCATGGTGCCCACCCGAATCGTCCACGGCTGGGAGGATGAATTGATCCCGGCAATGGACGTGGTGCGCTGGGCGCAGCGGCGCCAGGACACCCTGGTGCTGGTGCCCGACACGCACCGGTTGGCGGCACACGTGGATGTTTGCGCCGAGGAGTTCGGCCGCTTCCTGCAGATGCTGGCCTGATGAAGTTCTTCGCTGCCTGCGCCAAAGGCCTGGAATACCTGCTGGCGGACGAACTGGTGGCGCTCGGCGCCAGCAAAGCTACCGCTGCGCTCGCCGGCGCCAACTTCGAAGGCGAGCCCGAGGCTGCCTACCGTGCGGTGATGCATTCGCGGCTGGCCAGCCGCGTGCTGTGGCCGCTGTCGGAGTTCGACTGCGCCAACGAGAACGATCTCTACCAGGGCGTGTACGCCATTGACTGGACGCAGCACCTGGCGCCGGAAGGCACGCTGGTGGTGGATGCCCATGTTTCGGGCCCGGCGCTGACGCACGAGCGCTTCGCCGCACAGCGCACCAAGGACGCCGTGGTGGACCGCATGCGCGCGGCCAACGGCAGCCGGCCTTCCGTGGATACCGAAGCCCCGGACGTGCGCATCAGCCTGGTGGTGCGCAAAGGTCGCGCCATCGTCTCCATCGACCTGGGTGGCGGCCCGCTGCACCGGCGCGGCTGGCGCCAGTCGCAGGGCGAAGCGCCGCTGAAGGAAAACCTGGCCGCCGCCATGCTGGTGCGCGGGCAATGGCCGCGGCTGTACGCCGAGGGCGGCTCGCTGCTGGACCCGATGTGCGGCAGCGGCACCCTGTTGATCGAAGGCGCGTTGATGGCGGCCGACGTGGCGCCCGGCCTGCACCGGCTTCAGGGCGCGCTGCCGACGCGCTGGCTGGGGTTTGATGAAGCGCTTTGGCAGGCCATCGAAGCCGATGCCCGCCAGCGTGCGCAGGCTGGGCGCGCGGCGCTGAGGCCGGCATTCCACGGCGCCGACCTGGATCCGCTGGCCCTGCATTCGGCGGTGGCCAACGCCGACCGCGCCGGCTTGGCCGAACTCATCCGCTTCGACCGCGCCGCCATTGACGCGCTCAAACCGCCCGGCGCCAAGCGTGGCCTGGTGGTCTGCAATCCGCCCTACGACGCGCGCCTGCAGGCCGATGCGGCGCTCTACCGCAGCCTGGGCGACGCCCTGCGCGCGGCCGTGCCGGAATGGCGCGCGGTCATCCTGTGCGGTTCGGGGGACTTGGCCCAGGCCACCGGCCTTCGCGCCGCAAAACTCTATGCGTTTTTCAACGGAGCCCTGGAGTGTTCGCTGCTGGTATGCGACCCGGTGCAGCCTCCGGCGCGCGAGCCGCGCGAGGCCAAGCCGCTGTCGGATGGCGCCCAGATGGTGGCCAACCGGCTGCGCAAGAACCTCAAGAAGTTCAAGGCCTGGCGCGAGCGCGAGGGCGTGTTCGCCTATCGCGCCTACGACGCCGATTTGCCGGAGTATTCGGCGGCGGTGGACGTGTACCAGGAGGACGCGGGCGCGGCCCGGCTGTTCGTGCTCGTGCAGGAATACGAAGCGCCGGCCACCATTCCCGAAGCCGACAGCCGGCGCCGTTTTGGCGAACTGCTGGACGCGGTGCGCGACGAGTTCGCGGTGCCGCCGGCGCAGGTGTCCATCAAGACCCGCGCGCGCGGCAAGGGCGGCAGCAAGTACGGCCGCCTGGACCAGCGCGATGAGCTGGTGACGGTGCGCGAGGGCCAGGCGCGCCTGCTGGTGAACCTGTTTGATTACCTCGACACCGGCCTGTTCCTGGACCACCGTCCGCTGCGCCTGCGCATCGGCCGCGAGGCCGCCGGCAAGCGCGTGCTCAACCTGTTCTCCTACACCGGCGCCGCCAGCGTCCACGCCGCAGTGGGCGGCGCCGTGGCCACCACCAGCGTGGACCTGTCCGCGACGTACCTGGCGTGGGCCGGCCGCAACCTGGCCTTGAACGGAGCCTCGGGCCGCGCCCACCAGCTGGTGCAGGCCGACGTGATGGCGTGGCTCGCTGCTGACCGGGGCCAGTACGACCTGATTTTCTGCGACCCGCCCACCTTCTCCAACTCCGCCCGCGCCCAGGAGTTCGAAGCCCAGCGCGACCATGTGCGCCTGCTGCGGGCGTGCCTGTCGCGGCTGTCGCCGCGCGGGCTGCTGCTGTTTTCGAACAACTTCCGGCGATTCAAGCTCGACGAGGCGGCGGTGGCCGAATTCGCCAGCTGTGTTGAGATCAGCCCCGGTACCATCGATCCGGATTTCGAGCGCAATCCGCGCATCCACCGCTGCTGGGAGCTGCGCCGCGTCTGAATCGCTGGCGCGACCTACAACAGTGCCGTAACCAACGTTGGGGCATTATGCTGTGGCCATGAATCGAAGCGGACAGGACGCACTCACGACCGGCTGGACCTTCTTCCGCCAATGGCTGAAGAATCCGCTGGGCATGGCCGCCATTTCGCCCTCCAGCCCGCAGCTGGCGCGGCAGATGATGTCGGAGCTGCCGCGCGATTCGCGCCGGGTGATCGAACTGGGCGGCGGCACCGGCGTGTTCACCCAGGCCCTGCTCGACCACGGCATCGCGCCGGCCGACCTGCTGGTGCTCGAGCTCAACGAAGAGTTGCACCAGCACCTGCAGCGGCACTTCCCGCTGGTGCAGATAGCCTGCGCGGATGCCCGCGACTTGGGCGAACTGGCGCTGGCGCGCGGCTTCGGCCCGGCCGCGCCGGCCGATGCGGTCATTTCCGGGCTGGGCTTGCTGTCCATGCCAAAGGCCACCCAGCAAGCCATTTTGTCGGCGGCGTTCGACTGCCTGCAGCCCAACGGCCGCTTCGTGCAGTTCACCTACGGCCCGGCCAACCCGGTGGCCAAGGAAGTGATCGACGCCCTGGACCTCAACGCCCGCCGCGGCAGCTTCACCTGGTGGAACGTGCCGCCGGCCACGGTGTACGTGTATTCCCGGCGGGTTTCGCGGGCCATCGCCCCACGCTCGATGCGCTGAGGCGCAGCGGCCGGGTTACTTGCCGGTCTTGATATTGGTCCAGGCCCGCACGCGCTCGCGGGTGACTTCCTGCGGCAGCGTGATGGGATCGACCAGCTTGGCCATCACCTCGGCCGGCGGGTAGATGGCCGGGTCACCGGTGATCTCCGGGTCCACCAGCGGCGTGGCGGCCGTGTTGGGGCTGGCGTAGGCCACGTAGTTGGTGATGCCCGCGGCCACTTCGGGCTGCAGCAGGTAGTCCATCAGCGCGTGGGCATTAGCCGCATGCGGGGCGTCCTTGGGGATGGCCATCAGGTCCACCCAGCGCACGGCGCCTTCCTTGGGCAGCACATACCGGATCTCGACGCCGTTGCCCGCTTCCGCGGCGCGCTCGCCGGCGAGGAATACGTCGCCCGAATAGCCCATGGCCAGGCAGATATCGCCGTTGGCCAGGTCGTCGATGTATTTGGACGAATGGAAGTAGCGGATGAAGGGCCGGATGCGCGCGAAAGCATCGGTCACCACCTGGGTTTCGTCGCCGACGCTGCCGTTGGCGTCGCGTCCAGCGTGGATCAGCGCCGCCGCGAAAGCTTCTTGCTCATCATCAAGTACGCTGATGCCGCACGCCGCGAGCTTCTCGGCATTGGCGGGATCGAACAGCAGCGCCCACGAATCCAGCGGCACGTCCGGGCCCAGCGCCGCGCGCACCTTGGCCACGTTGATGCCCAGGCCCGTGGTGCCCCAGAGGTAGGGAACGGTGTGGGCATTGCCCGCATCCATGTTTTCAAGTCCGCCCAGCAAGGCAGCGTCGAGGTTGCCGTAGTGGGTGAGCAGGGACTTGTCCAGCGTGGCGTAGACGCCCGCTTCGATATGCCGCTGGGCAAACGGCCGTGCCGACGGAAACACCAGGTCGTAGCCGGAAGCACCGGCCATCAGTTTGGTTTCAAGCATCTCGTTGCTGTCGTAGACGTCGTAGATAACTTTGATGCCGGTGGCCTTTTCGAAATTGGCCAGCGTGTCCTGGGCGATGTAGTCCGACCAGTTGTAGACGTACACCACGTTGTCGCCCTTTCCGGCGGCCGCGGGTTTGCCGGTTTCGGTGCCCGGGTCGGGAGCGCCGCCACACGCGGCCAGAAGCACGACGGATGCAATCAGGCTCAAACGCAGGAACATGGTGGGCTCCGTGGACGGCGGCGGTGCGCCATGTTCGGGGGGAGCCACCGGGGCTGTCAACGCACGGCCGGTGAATTTACTCGGCGTTGGACCAATCGCTGGCAAGCAGGCCCATCAGCACGCTGTCCTGCATTTCGCCCGCTATCTGCCAGCGCTGGCGCAGGTAGCCTTCGCGGCGGAAGCCCAGGGCTTCCAGCGTACGCAGCGACGGCTGGTTGCGCGGATCCAGGTCGGCCTCGATCCGCCGCAGGCCCAGGGGTCCGAAGGCGTGGCCCATCAGTACGGTGAGGGCTTCCCGGCCGTAGCGCCGGCCCCAGTGGTCGCGCGCCAGGGCAAAGCCCAGCTCCGCCCGGCCCTGGCCGTGGTCCACGCCGTAGAGGGTGACGGTGCCGATGATGCGATTGTCGCCGCGCAGGGCGATGCCCCACTGCAGCAGGTTGCCCTGGTCAAAGCCGCGATGGATGGCTTCGAGGTAAATGCTGGCCTCGTCGCGGTGTGGCCAGGCGCTGCAGTTCCAGAAGCGCATCACCTCGGGGTCGGAGAACACGCCGTAAAGGTCTTCCAGGTCCGCCGACTCGATCCAGCGCAGCTGCAGGCGCGGAGCCACCAGCGTAGGCAGCCGTGCCGCATCGGTCGCCGGGGCGGGCGCGGGCACGGCGGACGGGCGGCGACTTGCGATCGTCATGAGTCTCAGGGCCATGGCGGGGGGAGGAGGGGAGCTATCGGGTAGAACGTGGAGATGCCGCATTACCGGACGCGGCCGCTGGCGCGGCGTTCCTGGGCATGCAACCCTGCGTTGCAGGCGCCGGGCCTGTGGTGCAGGCCGTTCGTCCTTATTTCTTGGCCATGGCGCAGCTGCGCCCCACCCCTGGGAGTCACCATGACCCTGCTTCGTACCGTAGTCCGCCAAGTGCGCGGCATGCCGGCCTCCGATGGCGCCGGCGTGAGACTCACGCGCGTCATTGGCAGCCCGCAGCTGCCCGAGCTGGATCCGTTCCTGCTGCTCGACGAATTCGGCACCGACCGGCCGGAGGACTACATCGCCGGATTTCCATCGCACCCGCACCGCGGTTTCGAAACCGTGACCTACATGCTCGATGGCCGCATGCGGCACAAGGACAACCACGGCAACGAGGGTGTGCTGGTGCCCGGCAGCGTGCAGTGGATGACCGCCGGCCGTGGCATCGTGCATTCGGAGATGCCCGAGCAGGAGCAGGGCCGCATGCGCGGATTCCAGCTTTGGGTGAACCTTCCCGCCGCTGAAAAAATGACCGCGCCGCGCTACCAGGAATACGGCCCCGCGCGTTTCCCCGAGCATGCGATCGCCCCCGGCGTGAGCGTGAAAGTGATCGCGGGCCAGGTTGGCGCGGTGGCCGGCGCAATCGAGCAGCCGGCCACCCAGCCCACTTATCTCGACATTCGACTGGACGCAGGCGCCAGCTTCGAACAGGCCCTGCCGCCGGGGCATTCCGCTTTCGCCTACGTTTACGAAGGCAGCGCGGGTTTCGGCGACGCCGCCAGCCCGGTCGGGGTGGACGCGCAGCATCTGGCGGTGCTGGGCCCGGGCGACGCCGTGCGCGTACAGGGCTTGGCGCAAGGTGCGCGGCTGATCTTGGTGGCCGGCAAACCGCTGGGCGAGCCCGTGGCGCGCTACGGCCCCTTCGTCATGAACACCCAGGCCGAGCTCAGGCAGGCCTTCGAGGATTTCCAGGCCGGGCGCTTTTAGACCAAGCGCCTCAAGGACAAACGCTTCCAACCCACGCAACGCGAGGATTTCTCGATGTCCGCCCGTCCAGTCAGCGCCAAATTGCAAACCGCGTCCGCGGCTTTCGCAACCGAACTCAAGCTCGGCCCGCACCTTGGCCTGGCCGACGAGCCGTTGGACCTGGGTGGCGGCGATACCGGCCCGACCCCCGACGAAATCGTGCTGTCGGCGCTGGGCGCCTGCACCGCCATCACCCTGCGCATGTACGCCCAGCGCAAGCAGTGGCCGCTGGAAGAGGTCGAGGTGGAACTGGCCTACCTGGAGCGTGGCAAGGAGCGCAGCGTGATCGAGCGTCGCGTGCACCTGCGCGGGCCGCTCGATGACGAGCAGCGGACGCGCCTGCTGCAAATCGCCAACGCTTGCCCGGTGCATCGGCTGCTGACCGGCCAGGTGGAGATACCCACGGTGCTGGCCATTTGAAAAACGAAGGCCGGGTTGCCCCGGCCTTCGTGGGTTCGCGTGTGCGACGCGCTTAGTCCTTGTCGGACTGCAGCCAGCGGGCGTAGAAGCCGGCCAAGATGGCGCCGACGATCGGCGCCAGCCAGAACAGCCACAGCTGCGACGTCGCCGCCGTATCGGCGAAGAAGGCCACGCCGGTGGAGCGCGCGGGATTCACCGAGGTGTTGGTGATCGGAATGCTCACCAGGTGGATCAAGGTGAGGCACAGGCCGATGGCGATGGGCGCGAAGCCCGCCGGCGCGCGCTTGCTGGTGGCGCCCAGGATGACGGTGAGGAACATGAAGGTCATCACGATCTCGGTGATCAGGGCCGCGTGCAGGCTGTAGCCGCCCGGCGACAGTTCGCCGAAGCCATTGCTGGCAAAGCCGCCGGCCTGGAAGCCCGCGGTGCCGCTGGCGATCTGGAACAGCACGAAGCCCGCCGCAAGGCCACCCACCACCTGCGCGATGATGTAGGGCACCAGGTCCTTGGCCGGGAAACGGCCCGCAGCCCAGAGGCCAAAGCTCACCGCCGGGTTGAAGTGACCGCCCGAGATGTGGCCCACCGCATAGGCCATGGTCAGCACCGTGAGGCCGAAGGCCAGCGACACGCCGACCAGGCCGATGCCCAGCGGGTTGCCGTCACCGCCGAAGTTGGCCGCCAGCACCGCGCTGCCGCAGCCGCCCAGCACCAGCCAGAAGGTGCCGAAGAATTCCGCACCCAGTTTCTTTCCCATTGCCATGAGTCTCCCTCCCAGGATTCATTCCGGACCCGCTGGTGCGGGCCGGCCGCCGGTCGGCGACCCGCCCTTTATGCCCCGGTTGACGGCCCTTGGGAAGGGGTCAGCGCTCGGGCAGGGGAATGAACTCGGTTTCGCCCGGCACCGGCGCGAATTGGCCCGCTTGCCAGTCGGTCTTGGCCTGTTCGATAAGTTCGCGCGAGCTGGCGACGAAGTTCCACCACAGGTGCCGGTGGCCATCCAGTGGCGCACCGCCGAGTAGCATCACGCGGCTGTCGCTGCGTGCCTTCAAGGTCGGCTCGGTGCCGGCTTGCAGCACGGTCAGGTGCTCCACCAGCAGCGGCTGCGCGTCCAGCGCCAGATCGCCGGCCACCGGGTAAATCGCGCGCTCAAGGTGCTCGGCCGGGATCACCAGTTCGGCGCCCGCCTTCAGGTCGATCGAGACGTACAGGGTGTCCACCAGCACGGCGACCGGCGCGCGGGCGCCGAACGCATGGCCGGCCACCACAGTGAGATGGGCGCCGGGGAGTTCAACGATCGGGAGACTTGCCTTGGGATGATGGGCAAACGCCGGCGGGTCGCTTTCGTGCGCCAGCGGCAGCGCCACCCAGGTCTGCAGGCCGTGCATGCGCTGCGGCTGTCCGCGCAGCCGCTCGGGCGTGCGTTCGGAGTGGGTGATGCCGCGCCCCGCGGTCATCCAGTTGACGTCACCGGGCGCGATTTCCTGCACCGTCCCCAGGCTGTCGCGGTGGGCTATGCAGCCTTCCCAGAGGTAGGTGACGGTGGCCAGGCCGATATGCGGATGCGGGCGTACGTCCAAGCCCTGTTCGGGGCCGAGTTCAGCCGGTCCGATGTGGTCGAAGAACACGAAGGGGCCGACGCTGCGCGCCAAGGCGTGCGGCAGCAGGCGCTTCACCGTGAAGCCGCCGCCCAAGTCATGGACGCGGGGAGGAATGGTGGTTGTCATGGCGGCAATCTAGCCTAGGCCGATCGCCGCGACCAGCGCCTCAGCCCTTGGCCAGCAGCGCCAGCAGGCCGCGCGCGGTGCGCAGGCGCGAGGCGGCGTCAGGAAGCTCCAGCCGCAGCCGCAGCTTGTCCGGGCCCTCCATCGCGTAGACCTTGGATTGGGTCTGGATCAGCCGGATCACCGACATCGGGTCGATCACCGGCTGGGGCAGGAACATCACGCGCCCGCCGGTGGCGCCGAGCTCGAGCTTGCGGATGCCCAGTGCGGTGGCGGCGAGCTTGAGTTCCGCCACGGCGAACAGCTGCTTGGCCTGCTCGGGCAGCACGCCGAAGCGGTCCACCATCTCCACCTGCAGTTCCGACAGCGCCTCGGTGTCGCGGGCCGAAGCGATGCGCTTGTAGAGCGTGAGCCGCGCGTGCACGTCCGGCAGGTAATCCTCGGGGATCAGCGCCGGGATATGCAGCTCCACGTCGGCGCCGTGGCGCAGGGCCGGGTCCAGGTCGGGAATCTTGCCGGACTTGATCGAGGCCACCGCGCGCGCCAGCAGTTCGGTGTAGAGCGAGAAGCCAATCTCGGCCATCTGGCCGCTCTGGTCCTCACCCAGCAGCTCGCCGGCGCCGCGGATCTCCAGGTCGTGGGTGGCCAGGGTGAATCCGGCGCCCAGCTCCTCCAGCGAAGCCAGCGCTTCCAGCCGCTTCTCGGCGTCGGCGGTGAGCGTTTTCTTGTTGGGCACCACCAGATAGGCATACGCGCGATGGTGCGAGCGGCCCACGCGGCCGCGCAGCTGGTGCAGCTGGGCCAGGCCGAAGCGGTCGGCACGGTGGATGATGATGGTGTTGGCGCTGGGGATGTCGATACCCGATTCGATGATGGTGGTGCACACCAAGACGTTGAAACGCTGGCGGTGGAAATCGAGCATGGTCTGCTCGAGCTCGCGTTCGGGCATCTGGCCGTGGGCGATCCGTATGCGCGCCTCAGGCACCAGTTCGGCCAGGTCGCGGGCCGTTTTCTCAATCGTGTCCACTTCGTTGTGCAGGAAGTAGACCTGGCCGCCGCGCGCCAGCTCGCGCTGGAACGCCTCGCGCATCAGCGGCGCATCCCAGGGCGTCACCACGGTTTGCACGGCCAGGCGATGGGCGGGCGGGGTGGCGATGATGGACAGCTCGCGCAGGCCGCTCATGGCCATGTTCAACGTGCGCGGAATCGGCGTGGCGGTGAGCGTGAGCAGGTGCACTTCGGCGCGCAGGGCTTTCAGCGCTTCCTTCTGGCGCACGCCGAAGCGCTGCTCCTCGTCCACGATCACCAGGCCCAGGTCCTTGAACTTCACGTCGGGCTGCAGCAGGCGGTGGGTGCCCACGATGACGTCGATCTTGCCTTCCGCCAGCTGCTCCAGCGCGGCCTTGATTTCTTTCGGGGACTTGAAACGGCTGAGCACTTCCACCCGGATCGGCCAGTCGGCATAGCGGTCGCGGAAGTTGCGGTAGTGCTGCTCGGCCAGCAGGGTGGTGGGCACCAGCAGTGCCACCTGCTTGCCGGCGGTGGCGGCCACGAACGCCGCGCGCACCGCCACTTCGGTCTTGCCAAAGCCCACGTCGCCGCATACCAGCCGGTCCATGGGCGAGGGCTTGCCCAGGTCGGCGATGACGGCGTCAATGGCGCTGAGCTGGTCGGGCGTCTCCTCGAACGGAAACGTCGCCGCGAACGGTTCGTACATCGCCCGGTCCACCTGCAGCGCCAGACCTTGGCGGGCCTGCCGCCGGGCTTGGATTTCAAGCAATTCAGCGGCGACATCCCGGACTTTTTCCGCCGCCTTGCGCTTGGCCCGGTCCCACTGCTCGCCGCCCAGCGAGTGCAGCGGCGCCAAATCGGGCGAAGCGCCCGAGTACCGGCTCACCAGCTGCAGCTGCGCCACCGGCACGTAGAGCTTGTCGCCCTTGGCGTATTCAATCTGCAGGTACTCGCCGCTGATGCCGCCGCTTTCAAGCGTCACCAGGCCCTGGTAGCGGCCGACGCCGTGGTCCTCGTGCACGATCGGCGAGCCCATCGTGATCTGGCTCAGGTCGCGCAGCACGCTGTCCGGGTCGCGGGCGGCGCCACGCTTGCGGCGGCGGCTCTGTTCGGCGCGATCGGGGAACAGCTGGCGCTCGGTGAGCACTGCCAGCGCCGGAGACGCCAGCGCGAAGCCTTCCTCGATGGCCGCGACCGTGATGGCGAAGCGCGCATCGCCAGTCGCGAAGGCCTCCCAGCCAGCCAGCGGCGCCGGACGCAGGTCTTCCGAGGCCAGCAGTTCGATCAGTGCCTCGCGGCGGCCGGCGGAATCGGCCGCCACCAGCACCCGGCCGGGATAGCTGCGCAGGAAACCCAGCAGCGCCGCGCCCGGCTCGCTGCCCTTTTGCGTCCAGGGCAGGGTGGGTGCCGGCAGTTCGGCCATGGCGATGGCCTGCGCGAACTGCGGATGCGTCGGCCCGCAGACTTCCACCCGCAGCGCCTGGTTCCAGCGCGCGCGCAGCTGCTCGGGCGACAGGAAGATTTCCTCGGGCGCCAGGATCGGCCGATCGATGTCGTGGCGGCGCTGTTCCCAACGGTTGCCGGTCTGGGCCCAGAACGCTTCGGCCGCTTCGCCGGCACCTTCGCCGACTAGTACCAGGGTCTCGCCGGCCACGTGTTCGAACAGCGTGGCGGTGCGCTCGAAGAACAGCGGCAGGTAGTACTCGATGCCGGCCGGCGCGCCGCCTTCCTTCAGGTCCTGGTACAGCGGGCAGCGGCGCGGGTCGAACTCGAAGCGCTCGCGCAGGGTTTCGCGCACGCGCTTGGCGCTGTCGGCATCCAGCGGGAACTCCCGCGCTGGCAGCAGGCGCACGCTTTCCACCGCGTGGTCGGAGCGCTGGGTTTCGGGGTCGAAACTGCGCAGCGAATCAATCTCGTCGTCGAACAGCTCGATGCGATAGGGCAGGTCCGAGCCCATCGGGAACAAGTCGAGCAGGGCGCCGCGCACCGCGAAATCACCCGGGTCGAGTACCTGCGGGACGTTTCGATAGCCGGCGGCCTCGAGCCGGCGCTTCTCTTTGTCCAAGTCCAGTTTTTGGCCGCGCGTCAGGTCGAGCGTGTTGCCGGCGATCCACGCGGGCGGCGGCAGCCGCTGCATCAGCGAGGCCACCGGCACCACTAGGATGCCCTTGCGCGCGTTGGGCAGCCGGTACAGTGCGGCGACGCGCTGGGAGACGATGTCGGGATGCGGACTGAACAGGTCGTAGGGCAGGGTCTCCCAGTCGGCGAAATGCAGCACCGGCAGGTCGCCGGCCAGCACTTTCAGGTCGTGTTCCAGTGATTGGGCGGCGTGGCTGTCCCGGGTGACGGCGAGTACCAGGCCGTCGTGCGCGCGAGCGGCCTCGGCCAGGCCCAGCGCCAGCGCGCTGGCGCTGGCTGGCGCGCGCCACAGCGCACGCTGCTGGCCCGGCTTGGGTCGGGGCGCGGAGGGAAGAAGGGGATGGGTCATGGGGCCGCGGAGTTTACCGCAGGCCGGGGCAGGGGTTGGGTCAACGCCGGCGTAAGCGCACCGGATCCACCGCCAGGGTGATGCGCAGGAGGTTGCTGGATTCGGGGCTGGTTTCGCGCTCGAATCCCACGACTTGCGCCAAGTGGATCATGGCGGTGTTGTCGTCCAGCACGTCGCCCCAGATGCGGCGGATGCCGTGGGCCTGGGCCCACTCCACCAGCCGACGCATCAAGGCCTTGCCCAAGCCTTGGCCGGTGACGAAGTGCGATACAAGGATGGCGAACTCTGCGCTGTCGCGTTCGGCATCGCGGGTCAGGCGCGCCAGCGCGCCCACCAGGGCTTCGCCGGGCGGCAGCGGCTCGGCCGCCACGATCGCAAAGGACTCGCCGGGCTGCGAATTGACCAGATGGTGCAGATAGTCCGGGCTAAGCGCCTTCACCGGATGCAGGTAGCGACGCCGGACCTCGTCCTCGGCCAGCAGCTCGAAGGCGCCGGCGATCGGCGCGGCGTCCGCAGGCTGCACCGGGCGAAGCCAGAGCTCGCGCCCGTCGGGCAGGCGCAGCACTTCGGTACGCTCGGGGCGCTTCGACGGCGTGACGGCGGCGCTGTGGACGGATTTCACGGGTGTCAGGCTCTCAGGTATGGGCTGGGTCCATGCTCTAAACGCGCCGCCTCGGGTTCATTTTCATGCCCGGGTAGATGGCCAGCTAGTACTGCCGCGCCGGACTGCGAATTTGGCGTGAAGCAGGCCACGGTTGTTGGCCGCCAGCGGCCCAGAGTAATGTGAGGCATGAATCTGACAAAGCAGGGGCGGGTGGCTTTGCCGGTGGCACGCGGCGGGTCTGCTGCGCTCCTGCTGCTTGTGTTGTGCCTGGGGTCGGGTCCGCTGGCGGCCCCAGTGGCCGCGCCGGCCACGCCTGCCGCCGCGCAGGCTGCGTCCAAAGCCGACACGCTGCAGCGCCATCCGCTGGAAACGCGCGCGCTGCAGGAACCCGAGGCGGTGCTGCGCGAGGTCGGCGCTGCCTTGATCAATGCCCAATTGGCCGGTGACACCGAGCAGGTGGCCTTGCTCCATCTGGCGCAGGCCAACGCCTGCCGCATGGTGGCCGACTGGGAATGCCAGCGCGAAGCCGGCATTCGCGCCCAGGTGGCGGCCAGGGAAATCCGCTCGCCGCACCTGGAGGTGCGCGGGCTGATTGCCGAGAGCCGCGGGCGCGTGGCCGTGCAGGACTACAACCGGGGCGCGCGGCTGCTCGCGCAGGCCGACCAACTGCTCAAGCAGCACCCCCAGGCTGAACTCTTGGCCGACGTGATGCTGGCGTACTCATCCACGAGCTATTCCCTTGGCAAGCACGAGCTGGGCATCGAGTACGCCAACCGCGGCTTGGCCGTTCTGCAGCCGGGCGAAGGCCTGACGATGAGCGCGCGTTTGCTGCGCAACCGCGCGCGGTCGCAAGCACAGTTGGGCCAGGTGGAAGCCGCGACGGCGTCGGTGCGCGAAGCCACGTTGCTTTCCCAGCAACTCAACGATCCCAAGCTCGAGGCCGAGCTCTATCTTGAAGGCGCCCGGATCGCCCGGATCGTGGGTGACAGAGCCACCCAACTGGAGAACGGCCGGCGCGTGGTGGCCATGGGCCAACGGCTGAGCAGCACGCAGTTGGCTGGGCTGGGCCATGAAGTGTTGGGCCTGGCCGCAGCGGACGCTGGCGACGGCGCCACTGCCCAGCGCGAGCTCGCGGCGGCCCAGGACTCGTTCGGCAAGCTTCAACTTCAGGCGGACGAATTGCGCGTGCTGCGCGAGCGGGTGCTGCTGCTGCTGCGCTTTGATCCTGGCTCGGCGCAGTTGGCGCCGGTGGTGCAGCGTTTCCTCGCGCTCGACAGCGCTATCTCGCAGGTGGAGCGGTCCGAAGCCGCTGGCGACTTCGGTGCGCGGCTCGACTATGCCGAGCGCGAGAATGAAGTGCTGCGCCTGCAGGCGGAAACCCAGCTCGCCGCGGAGCGCGAGCAGGCGCTGGCCCGCACCAACCGCCTCAACCGCATGCTGTTGGCGCTGGGCATTGCCGTGCTGGGCGTGCTGACGCTTTTCTTCGTCGCCAAGCAGCGCAGCAACCGGCGCCTGCAGGCACTGCTCTCGAAACTGGGTGAGAGTGAGCTGCAGTACCGCACCTTGGCTGAAAATTCGAGCGACTTGGTGGTGCGCTTGGCGCTGGATGGCACCCGCCGCTATGTCTCGCCTTCCACCCACGACATCCTGGGCATTGCGCCCGAGGATCTGATGCAGTCGGATTGGCAGCTGGTGCACCCCGATGATCGGGCGCCGCTGGAGCAGGCGCTGCGCACGCTGGCCGAGCAGGGAGGGTCGCTGACCGTGCGCTACCGCGCCAAGCACGCCAAGGGCCACTGGGTCTGGATCGAGGCGCTGGCGCGGCGGGTGCAGGCCAGCGATGGCAGCCATGAGATCGTCTACGCCGGGCGCGACATCAGCGCCCGGGTTCGCGCCGAGCAGGCGCTGGCGGCCAGCCAGATTCGCCTGCGCGCCGTCACCGACAACATCCCGGCGCTGATCTCCCATGTGGACAGCCAGGAACGCTACACGTTCACCAATTCATTGGCGCACAGCGTGTTCGAAACTCAGGATTCCTCGTTGATCGGCCGCACCGTGCGCGAGTTGCGCGGCGAGGAGATCTATCGCGAGATTGGCCCGCATATCGCCGAGGCGCTGGCCGGGCAGCGCGTCACCTTCGATGGCCAAAGCGTGGTGAAGGGAAAGCACTACCACTACCAGACCAGCTACGTGCCGGACGTGGGCGAGGACGGCATTCAGAACGGCTTCTTCGCCTTCACCTACGACATCACCCAGCTCAAGGATGCCGAGCAGGCGCTGGAGCAGTTGGCGCGCTTCGACGCTATGACCGGGCTGGCCAACCGCCGTTATTTCGACGAGCGCCTGGCCGCCACCGTGGCGCGTTGCCGTCGGCAGGGGGCGCCGCTGGCGCTGCTGTACTTGGACATCGACCATTTCAAACTGATCAACGATGGCTACGGCCATACGGCTGGCGACGAAGTGCTGAAAATTTTCGCTTCGCGCTTGAAATCCTGCGTGCGCGAGGGCGACCTGGCGGCACGGGTTGGCGGCGACGAGTTCGTGCTGTTGCTGGAGGGCGCGGCCACCGCGCAGGACGCCCAGGCGGTGGCCAACAAACTGCTGGCGTTGATGTCCGAGCCAATGGTGGTGTTGAAGGAGTCGCTGCAGGTTCGCGTAAGCATCGGCCTTGCCTACAGCCCGCAGTGCGCCCGGGCCGAGAAGCTGCTGGCGGCCGCCGACAGTGCACTTTACGAGGCGAAATCGGCGGGCCGGAATACGTCCCGGCTGGTACATGTCGAATGACCTAGCCTGGGCGGCCTGCGTAAACATATGATTTATAAAGCATAGGTAGATTTTTCGGAGGACCGTGACTTCTGGCGCATGGCGGCTGTGATTAGGTGTTGTACATTACCAACACACCAACTCACAGGCCACCGAAATGACCACTCTCGCCGACTTCTACCGCCTCTTCCCCAGCCACCCGGCCCCCGTCGCGGCTAGCCGCCCGCCGCACTCCGCCGCCCCCCGTATGACGACCACGGAACCGTCCCAGGCACGCTCCGCCCCGCGCTATCGCGAGCGCAGCGTCGGCACCGGCTACGGCCGCAGCAGTGGCTACGGCAAGCTGGGCACGTACGCGTCAACGCCGGTAGCGGCCCTGATCCGAGTCTGCTGATCCCACGGTTCGCCGCCACCCCCACCTGATGGCCCATACGCCACTACATCGCATGACCTAATATGCCTCCGCCGATTTCGGGAAATCGGTGGTTCCAAACGGCCAAATTAGGGGATTACACATGTCGCAGTTGATCAATATCTTCGTCGAGCCAAGCAAAGTGTTTGCCGAGCTCAAGGAAAAGCCGACCTTCCTGGTGCCAGCCTTGCTGTTGGCGCTGTTCACCGCCGGCTCTGCGCTGCTGTACTTCTTGAACGTCGATCCGGACTGGTTCATCAGCAGCCAGCTGCAGCGCATGGGTGGCGAAATGAGCGCCGCCGAGCTTGAGCAGGTGAAAGCCTTCATGCCGGGTGCGCGAACCTCAGGCTACATCGCCGTGCCCTCCACGCTGGTGGTGATGACTATCGTTTACGCACTGCTGGGCCTGTACTACCTGCTGGCAGGCAAGGTCACCGGCAATGCCGTCAGCTTCCGCCACGGCCTGAGCCTGGCCGCCTGGTCGAGCATGCCTTTGATCCTGGGCGCGCTGGTGGCCATCGTCGGCGTATTCACCAGTTCGCCGCAGAGCAGCTTCGAATCCATGCAGCTTCTCAACGTGGATCCGCTGCTGGTGCAACTGCCTTTCGATCATCCGTGGGCCACGCTGGCGCGCAGTTTCAGCCTGCTCAACTTCTGGGCCTGGTTCCTCGCGGCCTTGGGCTGGAAGCTCTGGTTCCGCACCGGCTGGGGCCAGGCGCTGTTCGTGGTGCTGCTGCCCAGCCTGGTGATCTACGGTGGCATGGCGGCCTTCGCCATCCTGTAAGCCTTCCCCGATCATCGGAAACCGCATGAAGCTCAACAAGAAAGTCTTGGCCGCGATCGCCATCGCGGCCGTCATCGCCGTGCCCCTGCTGATCAAGGCCGGGCGCGGCGACGCCAGCAAGCAAGTGGACATCGCCGCTGCCGCCGAGCAGCCCATCCGCCCGACCATCCTGGCCTCGGGCGTACTGGCCTACCTCAACGAGGTCAATCTGACCTCGGAAGTCGTTGCCAAGGTCAACGAAATCCTGGTGGCCGAAGGTGATCGCGTGGAAAAGGGACAGCTGCTGCTCCGGCTGGACCCGGAGAGCTACCGCAACGCCATCGAGCGCGAGGAAGCCAGCCGGCGCCAGGGCGTGATCAGCATCGAGCGTCAGCGGCTGGCGCTGGCCTTGGCTGAGAAGAAGCTCGAGCGCGGCGAAGAGCTGTTCGAGCGCCAGATGATCGGCCAGAGCGAGTACGACGACGTGCGCAACGCCCGCGACCTGACCCGGGTGGAGCTAAAGAGCAGTGAGGAGGCGCTGCGTCGCGCCGACGCGATCTTGGGCGAGGCCCGCGAGCAGCTGAGCAAGACCGATATCCGCGCGCCCATCGCCGGGGTCATTGTGTCCCTGCCCATCAAGGTGGGTGAGACCGCGATTGCGTCCACCAACGCCTTCGCCGGCGCCCAGCTGATGACCCTGGCCGACACCACGTCCATCCAGGCCGAGCTGAAGGTGGACGAAGGCGACATCGCCAAGATCAGCCTGGGCCAGGCGGTAGACGTGTATGCGGCGGCCTACCCGGACCTTGCGATCAAGGGCAAGGTGAGCAAAATCGCCCTGGCGCCGACGCTGGAGCTGCAGGGGCGGGCCTACGAGGTCACCGCGCTGCTGGACGCGCCCAAGGACATCTCCCTGCGTTCGGGCTTGAGTGCGCGCGCCGATATTTTCCTGGGTGATGGCGGCAAGCTGCTCGCCGTGCCGGTTGAGGCGGTGGGCACCGATGTTGCCGAGGACAAGAAGGTCACGCGCTTCGTTTGGATCGACCGGGACGGCGCCGCCGCCAAAGTGACCGTGGAAACTGGCATTTCCGACGACAGCTGGGAGCAGGTCACCTCCGGCGTCAAGGTCGGCGATCGCGTGATCACGGGTCCGGCCAAGGAGCTGCGCGGCTTGGTGGAAGGTGAGCGGGTGACCGAGCGCAAGCCGGACGATGACGCGGATGCCGACGAGGACGAGGACGAAGACGAAGGCCTGGACGAGGCCAGCCTCGAATGATCAGCCTCACCGGCATCGTCAAGCGCTACGTCATGGGCGACGAGGAAGTCCTGGCCCTGGCCGGCGTGGACCTGCACATCGCTCGCAACGAATACGTGGCGCTGATTGGCCCGTCGGGCTCGGGCAAGTCCACGTTGATGAACCTCATCGGCTGCCTGGATTCCCCCAGCGAGGGCAGCTATGTGCTCAACGGCCGCGACACCTCCACCATGAACGACAGCGAGCTTGCGCAGGTGCGCAACCAGGAGATTGGCTTCGTGTTCCAGAGCTTCCACCTGCTGCCGCGCCTGACGGTGCTGGAAAACGTGATGCAGCCGCTGGTGTATCGCGGCCTGCCGCGCCCCGAGCGCAAGCGCCTCGCCACCCGGGCGCTGGAGCAGGTGGGCCTGGGCAATCGCATGAGCCACCGGCCCAACGAGCTTTCGGGCGGCCAGCGGCAGCGCGTTGCGGTGGCGCGTGCGCTGGTGGGAACTCCTTCCATCCTGCTGGCCGATGAACCCACCGGCAACCTCGATTCGCGCACGTCGCTGGAGATAATGGCCTTGTTCGACGAGTTGCACCGCAGTGGCCAGACCGTGGTGGTGGTGACGCACGAGCCCGATATCGCCGCGCACTGCCGGCGCACCATTCGCATGCGCGACGGCCGCGTAGAGCAGGACGGCCCGAATCCACCGCGTATTGCCCCCGTGCCGGGAGCCCACTGATGTACGCCTTCATTGAAGCCTTCCGCGCCGCGCTTACCAGCCTGATGGGCCACCGGATGCGCAGCTTCCTCACCACGCTGGGCATCCTGATCGGCACCGCTTCGGTCATCGCCGTGGTGTCGCTGGTGCAGGGGTTCTCCAAGTCCATTTCCGACCAGTTCGCAGACCTCGGCGGCAGCACGCTCAGCTTGGATGCCTACAACGACAACAAGAATTTTCGCACCGGTCGCTTGAACTACATCACGTTCAAGGACGTGGACGTGTTGAGGTACCGGGTGCCGGGCGTGGACAAGGTGGTGCCCACGATGGGCGTGCAGGTGCCGGGCACCAGCTACCGCGGTCGCACCATCACCCCGCAGGTGATCGCCACCACCGCGGAGTTCACCGATGTGCAGGGGCGCTATCCGCAGCTGGGCCGGTTCATTGTCGCCAGCGACGATGACGGCCGCCGACGCGTCGCGGTGATTGGCACCAAGGTCCGCGACGACCTGGACCTGCCGAAGAATCCCGTGGGCGAGTTCATTCGCATCGGCAACGACTGGTTCAAGGTCGTGGGCCTGATGGAGAAGCGCGGCGACATCCTGGGCTTCAGCCAGGACAACAACATCTTCATCCCGTTCGACGTGGGCCGCGCCATGACTGGCAACAACACCCAGCCCTTCATGAGCGTGAACTTCACCGTCGCCGACATCGAGCAGGTGGAGCCGGTGCGCGAGCGGGCCAAGCGCGCCATGCGCACGGCGCGCAAGATCAAGCCCGGCGCCGAGGACGACTTCCGCATCGAGGCCGCGGACACGTTCGTCAAGCAGTTCGAGGAATTCACCGGCATGGCCACCGCGGTAATGGCCGGCATCGTCAGCATCTCGCTGCTGGTGGGCGGCATCGGCATCATGAACATCATGCTGGTGTCGGTGACCGAGCGCACGCGCGAGATCGGAATCCTCAAGGCCTTGGGCGCCACGCGGCGCGACATCCTGGTCCAGTTCCTGCTCGAAGCCGGGCTGTTGGCCCTGCTGGGCGGGCTGATCGGCATCGTGTTGGGCGTCGGCATCAGCGTGGGCGTGGCCAGCTTGATCCCGGGCTTCCCGCCGGCGCAGGTGCCGGTGTGGGTCGTGTTCGCCGCTGCCGGATTCTCGGCCCTGGTGGGCGTGGTGTTCGGCATCATGCCGGCGTCCAAGGC
>JANNQY010000025.1:0-2584 GCA_031400995.1 Lysobacteraceae bacterium | reverse complement strand
CAGCCAAGTTGTCGCCCGGCGGCGCCAGCACCAGCCGCACGCGCCGGGCGCCCAGCAACACGGTCACCTCTTCGATCAGGAACTCGTGCAGCGCCGCGGACGTGGTTGGGTCGTTCAGGCGCAGGCCGGTGTCCACCAGGCGGGCCACGCTTTCGTCCAGACGCGTCGCCCCATGCAGATGGGCGGTGTAGTCGGCTTCGGGCCGGCCGGCGGCGCGAGCCTGGCTCACCCACGCCTGCAGCAGCTCGGCATGCTGCGACAAGGCCTGCTGCAGGAAACTGCGCCGCAATCCTTCGTCGCTGAGTGCCGCCAGGTCGCGCAGCAACAGCTGGTAGGCGGTCGACAGGGCCTGCGCGGCGGCAGCTTCCTGGCCGGTGGCGCCCAGGACTTCGGCGTGCCGCCACCAGACCCAGGCATCGGACGACAAGCCGCCGCCCGAGCGCCCCTGGCGCTGCGCCAGATGCCTGGTGGCACGGGTGCTGGCGCGCAGCGCTGCGGTGGTGTCACCCAGCCGCAAGGCGGCACCGGCCAGCAGGCTCGGCACCAGCTGGAGGGCCCAGCCCATCTTGCTCAACCGGGCAGCTCGCCGCAGCAGCGGCAGCGCTCGGCGCGGGTCGCGATCGGCCCACGAGGCGCCTTCGCTCCAAGCCGCCACGAACTCGCCCATCGCCGTTGGCGTTTCGGCCTGGATGCGCAGGATCTCTTCGACCGCGGCCGTTGCCGCATCCTGGCGACCCGTGGCGCGCTGCATGCGCGCCAGCATCCCCCAGCGGTGGATGCCGAAGACGGCCGTCGGCTGGGTGGCGTGCAGCCCGATGGCACCCTGCATCAGCCGCGCGGCGCGCCGGTACAGGCCCAGCCGGGCGTACAGCATGCTCAGGCTGTGCAGTGCCATCGCTTCCAGCCAGCGGTTGCCGCCTTGCCGCGACAGTTGCAGCGCTTGCTGCGCGGCGCGCACGCCTTGCGCGAGGTCGGAGTCGATGCTGAACAGCGACAGCAGTGCGTGGGCTTCACCGTCGCGGTCGCCGTTGGTACGGGCCAGATGCAGGGCACGCTGCCCGATGGCGCGGTGCTCGGGGGTGTCGGCTTCGTCAAGCTTGGCGCCGGCCAGCGCGCGCAGGGCCTGGCCCTGTTGCGCGATGTCGCCCAGGGCCTCGAAAAGCCGGGCCGACTCGGCGGCGCCGGCGGCCGACGAGGCCGGGTCGTCGGTGGCCACCGCCTGGCGCAGCAAGGCCAGCGCGATGAGGTCGGCGCTGCGACTGCGGCGCGCGGCGTGCAGCGCCTCGGTGGCGGACTTCAGCGCCGCTTCGCTGTCGCCCTGCCGCGTCTGCACGAGAGCCCATGTCGCCAGCGCCAGTGCCTGGTGCGCCGCACGGCGGCTGCTGTGCGCCAGGGCGAGCATGGCCTGCGCGTCTTGCGCGGCCCGGGCCATCTCCAGCCGGGCCAGCAGGCTCTCCACACGCAGAGCGAACAGCGACAGCCGCTCGGCGGCCGGCAGCCCGGGTGCGGAAAGCGCCGAGCTGGCAGCCTGTATGGCTTGCTCGTGCCGCCCGGCGCGGGCGAGTTCGCGGATGGGCTGCAATGTCGCGGCGGTCATTGGCGCTGCTCCACGTTCATCAAAGCTTCCACCAGCGCGTCCACCCGGATCGGCTTGGTCACATAGTCGTCCATGCCGGCGGCCAGGCACTCCTCGCGGTCGCCCTGCATGGCGTTGGCGGTCATGGCGATGATGCGCGGGCGCGTGGCGGGGGAGGGCCAACGCGCGACGATGCGCCGCGTGGCCGCCAGCCCGTCCATCTCCGGCATCTGCACGTCCATCAGCACCACATCGTAAGGCTGGCGCTGCACGCACTCGATGGCCTCAATGCCGTTACTGGCCAGGTCGGCGCGGTATCCCATCTGCAGCAACAGCCGCATCGCGAGTTTCTGGTTCACCACGTTGTCCTCGGCCAGCAGGATGCGCAACGGGTGGCGCTGGGCCATGCCCACGTCCATGCGTGGCTTGGCCGGCGCGGCGGTGGGGCGCAGCGCCGCATCGGCGTCGTGCGCCAGCAACTGCACCAGCGTGTCGTGCAGCTGGCTCTGGCGCAGCGGCTTGGCCAGCGTGGCGGCGAACAGGCTGTCCGTGGCCTCCTTGCGCCCGTGCGAGCTGAAGAGCATCAGCGGCAGCGTGTGGCCGGCGTCGCGGATCTTCTGCGCCAGCATGGCGCCGTCCATGCCCGCTGCCAGGCACTCCTCGCGGTCGCCTTGCATCGCGTTGGCGGTCATGGCGATGATGCGGGGTCTTTGCCCGGATTCGTATTTGCCAGTGACCCGGCGTGAGGCCTCCAGCCCGTCCATCTCGGGCATCTGCACGTCCATCAGCACCACGTCGTAGGTTTGCTGTTCGATGCGCTCCACGGCTTGCTGCCCATTGACAGCCACGTCCGCCGTGTAACCCATCTGGCCCAGCAGCCGTAGCGCGAGCTTCTGGTTCACCACGTTGTCCTCGGCCAGCAGGATACGCAACGGGTGCCGGCTCGCCATCTGCGGGTCGATCGCGGTTTTCGCAGCGGGCTGCGTTGCCGTTGCCGTTGCCGCAACC
>JANNQY010000024.1:0-2206 GCA_031400995.1 Lysobacteraceae bacterium | reverse complement strand
ACCAGCAGGATGCCGTGCGGCTGCTCCAGCACCTTGATGAAGTCGGCCAGGAATTCGTCGGTGAAGCCCAGCGCCTTGAAATCCAGCACCACCGACTCTCGGTCCAGCAGGCGCATCACCACGCTCTCGCCGTGGGCCGTGGGCACCGTGCTCACGCGCAGGTCCAGCTCCTTGCCCTGCACGCGCACCATGATGCGGCCGTCCTGCGGCAGCCGGCGCTCGGCGATGTTGAGCTTGGCCATGATCTTGATGCGCGAAATGACCGCGGCGGTGAGGTTGGCCGGCGGGGATTCGGATTCCTCCAGCACGCCGTCCACGCGGTAGCGCACCTTCAGGCGATTCTCGAAGGGCTCGATGTGGATGTCGGAGGCGCGCAGTTCCACCGCGCGCTGGATGATGAGGTTCACCAGCCGGATGACGGGCGCTTCCGAGGCCAGGTCGCGCAGCTGCTCCACGTCGGCTTCGTCGCCGCTGGCTTCGTCGCCGAGGTTTTCAACGATGGTGCCCATGGCCGAACGGCCGGAGCCGTAGTAGCGCTCGATCAGGTCGGCGATCTCGGCGCGCAGGCCCACCTTTACCCGCACCGCGCGGCCTGTGGCTAGCGCCACCGCCTCGGCGGCGTAGGCGTCCTGGGGGTCGGCCACCAGCAGCTCGACGAAATCTTCGCCCTCGGCCACCGGGCACACGGCCTGCTGCTTGAGAAAGCGCAGTGACAACTGCACGCCAGGCGGCGGCGCGTCCGGGCAATCCTTCGCGGACAGCAGGGCCAGGCCCAGCACTTCGGCGGCCGATTCGGCCATGTCGCGCTCGGACACCATGCCCAATCGCACCAGCAGGGCTGACAGCGAGCCGCCGGCCTCGGCCTGCAGGCGCTGGGCGCGGGCCAGGTCGGCCTCTTTCAACCGGCCGCGCGCGGACAGGGCGGCGGCGATGCGGGTGTCGGCGGTTTCCATCACGTCGTTCATGTACCGGGCCAGTGCTCCGCGCGCAATAGCCGGAATTTAACAGGTCAGGCCTACTCTGGCCGCAGGCGCGCTATCTTGGCCGCCTTCCCCCCACCGACAGTGAGCACTCCAATGGCAAACATCCGTGCATGGGCCGCGCCGAAGGCCGGCGCCGCCCTGGAACCCTTCGAATATGATCCGGGCCCGCTGGGCGCCGAGGACGTGGAGATCGCGGTGGAATACTGCGGCGTCTGCCATTCGGACCTGTCCATGGCCGACAACGAGTGGGGATTTACCCAGTACCCGCTGGTGCCCGGCCACGAAGCCATCGGCCGGGTCACCGCCATGGGCGCCAGCGCCAAGGGCGTAACCATCGGCCAGCGCGTGGGCCTGGGTTGGAGCGCCAGCAGCTGCCTGCACTGCGACCCCTGCCTCGCCGGCAGCCAGAACCTGTGCGCGCAGCTGCAGCCCACCCTGGTGGGCCGCCACGGCGCCTTCGCCGAGCGCGTGCGCGCCCACTGGGTGTGGGTGATGCCCCTGCCCGAGGGCCTCGACCCGCGCGAAAGCGGGCCGCTTCTTTGCGGCGGCATCACCGTGTTCGCGCCGCTGCTTGAATACAACATCCCGCCCACCGCCCGCGTGGGCGTGATCGGCATCGGCGGCCTGGGCCACATGGCGCTGAAGTTCTGCAAGGCCTGGGGCTGCGAAGTCACCGCCTTCACCTCCAGCCAGTCCAAGGCCGAGGAAGCGCGCGCGTTCGGCGCGCACCGCGTGGTGAGCACCGGCGACAGCGAAGCGCTGGCGGCGCTGGCCGGCCAGTTCGACCTGATTATCGACACCGTGAACGCCAGCCTGGACTGGAACGGCCTGCTGAATGCACTGGCGCCCAAGGGCCGCCTGCACGTGGTGGGCGCCGTGCTCGAGCCCATCCCGGTGCCGGTGTTCAGCCTGCTGCTGGGCCAGAAGTGCGTGTCGGGTTCACCCACCGGTTCGCGCGGCGCCATCGACGCAATGCTGGCGTTTGCGGCGCGGCACCAAGTGGCGCCGCAGACCGAGCATTTCCCGATGAGCAAAGTGAACGAGGCGCTGGCGCATTTGCGGGCGGGGAAGGCGCGGTATCGGATTGTGCTGGACGCCGATTTTTCCTGAAGAACGGCATCTCTGACACCTAGTGTGGGAGGGACTTCAGTCCCGATGCCCTTGGCCAGATGCATCGGGACTGAAGTCCCTCCCACAAGGTCGAGGGCATCGGGACTGAAGTC
>JANNQY010000023.1:0-8583 GCA_031400995.1 Lysobacteraceae bacterium | reverse complement strand
CCTCGCTCGACAAGCTGCGCCAGGTCGAGGCCGCCGCCGAGTCACTCGGCCGCCGGGCCACCGTCCACCTCAAGTTCGACACCGGCATGGAGCGCATCGGCGTGCACAGCTACCACGCCGGCCCCTTCATCGAGGCGGCGGTGGCGTCGCGCTGGTGCACGGTGAAGGGCGTCTACTCGCACTTGGCCTGCGCCGACGACCCGGCGTCGCCGATGACGCAGCGGCAGCTCGAGCGCTTCCTGGAGGCCTGCGCCCACTTCGAACGCATCGGCGCGCCGATGCCGATCCGGCACCTGGCCAACTCCGGTGGCATACTGCATTTCCCGGAAACCTGCTTGGACCTGGTTCGCCCGGGCATCGCGCTCTATGGCGTGCTGCCCGATCCGGCGTCCAAGCCCACGGTGGAGCTGCGGCCGGTGCTGTCGCTGGTCTCGCAGGTGGTCTACTTCAAGGTGGTTCCAGCCGGCCATCCGGTGAGCTACGGCGCCACCTGGGCGCCTGAGGTGGACACCCGCGTGGTCACCCTCCCGATGGGTTATGGCGACGGCTTCCCGCGTTCGCTGTCGAACCGGGGCGTGGTGCTGATCCGCGGTCAGCGCCACCCCATCGTCGGGCGCATCTGCATGGATCAGTTCATGGCCGACATCGGGCCCCAAGGAACGGCCTACAACGAGGATGCGGTGGTGCTGATCGGCCGACAGGGCGATCAGGCCATCGCCTGCGAGGACGTGGCGCTTGCGGCGGGCACCATTCCCTATGAAATCCTGGTCGGCCTCAACAGCCGCGTCCCGCGCGAGTACGTGGGCGCGGCCACGGCGGCCTGAGTCGCCGCGCCCCGGGCCGGGGCGGCCTCGGCATTGGGATTGCCATTCCCTGCACGCAAGCGCACACAGACTTATCCCATGACAACCCGCCCTCGCCACTTGGTGCTGGTCCTCGGCGACCAGCTCGACGCCGAATCGTCAGTGTTCGACGATTTCGACCCCGCGCAGGATGCCGTGTGGATGGCTGAAGTTGGCCACGAGGCCACCCAGGTCTGGAGCACGCAGCCGCGCATCGCCATCTTCCTGGCCGCGATGCGCCACTTCCGTGACGCGCTGCGGGCGCGCGGTTTCACTGTGCACTACCGCGCCATGGACGAACACGACCACCCGACGCTGGAAGCGGCGCTGGCCGCAGACCTGGCCGCCCTGAGGCCCGCCAAGCTCATCGCGGTAAAGCCCGGCGAGTGGCGGCTGGCGCAGTCGCTGCCGGCCACCAGCGCCGCCGCTGGCGTGCCCTGGATCGAATACCCGGACCGGCATTTTTACTGCGACGCCGATGATTTCGCCGACTGGGCGGGCGCGCGCAAGGAGTATCGCCTCGAGTTCTTCTACCGCTGGCTGCGCAAGCGCGAGGACGTGCTGATGCAGGACGGCCAGCCGGTGGGCGGCCAGTGGAATTTCGACCACGACAACCGCGGCAGCTTTGGCCGGCGCGGTCCTGGCGCGCTGCCGGCGCCGCGCGCGTTTGCGCCCGATGCCGTCACCCGCGGGGTGATCGCCCTGGTGCAGTCGCGCTTCGCCAGCCATCCGGGAAATCTGGAGGCGTTCGACTGGCCGCTGGATGCGCAGCAGGCGCAGCAGGCGCTGGACGACTTCATCGCGCACCGGCTGCCGCTGTTCGGCCGCTACCAGGACGCGATCTGGGAAGGCGAGCCTTGGCTCTACCACTCGCGACTGTCGGCAGCGATGAACCTCAAGCTGCTGTCGCCGCGCACGGTGGTGGACGCTGCAGTGCGTGCCTGGCGCGAGGGCAATGCGCCGATCGAAGCCGTGGAGGGCTTCGTGCGCCAGGTGTTGGGCTGGCGCGAGTACGTGCGTGGCGTTTACTGGCAGCGCATGCCCGGGTTCCTGGACGAGAACGCCCTGGGCGCCGACCAGCCGCTGCCCGAGTTCTACTGGACCGCCAACACCGATATGGCCTGCCTGCGCGACGCGCTGTCCCAGACCCTTTCGCTCGGCTACGCCCACCACATCCAGCGGCTGATGGTGACCGGGCTGTTCTCCCTGCTGATGGGCGTGCGGCCGCGCGAGATCCACGCGTGGTACCTGGCGGTTTACGTGGATGCGGTGGAGTGGGTGGAGCTGCCGAACGTGCTGGGCATGAGCCAGTACGCCGACGGCGGCCGCATGGTGAGCAAGCCCTATGCGGCCTCGGGCCAGTACATCAAGAAAATGTCCAACCACTGCGCCGGCTGCCGCTACAAGCCCGAGCTGGCGCTAGGTCCGAACGCCTGCCCCTACACCACGCTGTACTGGGACTTCCTGGCCCAGCACCAGGACCGCTTCGCGCGGCACCCGCGCACCGCCCTGCAGTGGAAAAACCTCACCCGCAAGCCGCCCGAGGAAGTGGCCGCCATCCGCGCCCAGGCCGCGCAGCTGCGGTTGGCACTGGCGGGTTCACGGCCGCCACACGGGTAGGGCAGCTACCGTGGCGGATTAAATCACCTGCGGATCGCCCATGAAAACCTGCCTGATCACCGGCGCCTCCGGCGGCGTCGCCACCGCCTTGGCCACCCAGCTGCGTACGCAGGGCTGGCGCCTGGCCCTGGTGTCGCGCGCGGCTTCGAACCTGGCGCTGGCTGACGGTGACTTGGCCATCGAAGTGGACGCTTCCACCGAAGCCGGCGCCGAAGCGGCGCTGGCCCAGGCCACCGAAGCCTTTGGCGGCCCACCCGACGCGGTGGCCCACTGCGCCGGCGCCATCCTTATCGCGCCCATCGGCCGCACTACCGAGGCCCAGTACCGCGCCTGCATGGCCGCCAACCTCGACAGTGCCTTCTTCGTGTCCAAGGCCTACGCGCCGCGGGTGCAGAAATCGGCGCAGGGCGGCGCGCTGCTGTTTTTCAGCTCGGTGGCGGCGGGCATCGGCGTTTCCAACCACGCGGTGATCGCGATGGCCAAGGCCGGCATCGAGGGCCTGGTGCGCTCGCTGGCGGCAGATTTTTCCAGCGCCGGCCTGCGCGTGAACGCCATCGCCCCGGGCCTGATGCGCAGCCCGGCCACCGAGCGCATGTTGGCCAATGAATCCGCGGCCAAGGCCATTGCCGCGCAGTACCCGCTGGGCCGCCACGGCGAGGCGGACGACGCGGCGGCGCTGGGCGCGTTCCTGCTGTCCGATGCCGCGGGCTGGATCAGCGGCCAGGTGATCGGCCTCGACGGCGGCTTCCAGGCAGTGCGACCCTACGTGAAACCCGCCTGAGACAGCGATGGCCAACGCCCTGATCTGGTTCCGCCGCGACCTGCGGCTGGATGACAACCCCGCGCTGCAGGCGGCCCTGCACGCCGGTCACTCGCCGGTGCCGGTCTACATCCACGCCCCCGATGAAGAGGCCCCGTGGGCGCCGGGCGCGGCCAGCCACGCTTGGCTGCATCGCTCGCTGCTGGCCCTGGATGCCGACCTGCGCGCGCGCGGCTCGCGCCTCATCATCCGCCGCGGTGACAGTTTGGCCGAGATTGAAAAACTCATCGCCGAAACCCAGGCCGAGGCCCTGCACTGGAACCGCCTGTACGAACCGGCGTCGATTGCCCGCGACACCCGCATCAAGCAAGGGCTGAAATCGCGCGGGTTGGCGGTGGAGAGCCACAACGCCGCGCTGCTGGTGGAGCCGTGGACGGTGCAGACCTTGAACGGCGATCCCTATCGGGTGTTCACGCCGTTCTGGAAGAACGCCCGCACCCGTCTGGATCCCACCCCGCCCGCCGCGGCGCCCGCGCGCCTGCCCGAGCTACCGGTGCGGCTGCTGGGCCTGGGCGTGGACGACCTCAAGCTCGAGCCGCAGCGGCCTGAGCCGCGCTGGGATACCGGCTTCTGGGACGACTGGCAGCCGGGCGAAGCCGGCGCGCTGGAGATGCTGGATGCGTTTCTGGAAGGTGCCGCCACCGGCTACAAGGAGCAGCGCAACTACCCCGATCGCATCGCCACGTCCAAGCTCTCGCCGCACCTGCACTTCGGCGAAATATCGCCGCGGCAGATCGTCGCCAAGGTGCTGGCCCAACGCTGGCCGGCGGCGGTGCAGCCCGACATTGATCACTTCCTCAGCGAGCTCGGCTGGCGCGAATTCAGCCACCACCTGCTGTTCCACTTTCCGCACACGGCCCAGGAAAACCTCAACCCCAAGTTCGAGGAGTTCCAGTGGGCGAAGCCGGACCCGGCTCATTTGGCGGCCTGGCAGCGCGGCCGCACCGGCGTGCCAATCGTGGACGCCGGCATGCGCGAACTCTGGCACACCGGCTGGATGCATAACCGGGTGCGGATGGTGGTGGCCAGCTTCCTCACCAAGAACCTGCGCTATCACTGGAAGCACGGCGCGGACTGGTTCTGGGACACGCTGGTGGACGCCGACCTGCCCAACAACACCCAGGGCTGGCAGTGGACCGCGGGCACCGGCGCCGACGCCGCGCCGTACTTCCGCATCTTCAGCCCGATCGCGCAGGCGCAGAAGTTTGATGCGTCGGGCAAGTACATCCGGCGCTGGGTGCCCGAACTGGCCAAGCTGCCCGATGACGCCCTGGCGGCGCCGTGGGAGCAGCCCGAACTGCTGCGCCGGCTGGCGCCCGCCTACCCGCTGCGGCCCATCGTCGACCTCAAGGCCAGCCGCGAGGCCGCGCTGGCGGCTTATTCGGGTCCCAAGACCAAGCCGCCGACCGAAGTTTGACGCCTGCATCACGCAGGCGTCATCCTGACCCCTGATTGGGGAGGGGTTATGGCCGAGGCAGCCGCAAAGATCCGCAAATCGCCGATGTCGCGGGTGGACACGGCGTGGCTGCGCATGGAGCGGCCCACCAACCTGATGATGATCACCGGCGTGATGATGTTCGAGACGCCGCTGAACATCAAAGTGCTGCGCAAGGTGATCGAAACCAAGTTCCTGTCCTACCCGCGCTTTCGGCAGAAGGCGGTGGAGACGCCCACCGGTGCTTACTGGCAGGACGATGCCGATTTCGACCTGGACTGGCACGTGCGGCTGACGGCGCTGCCGGGCAAGGGCGGCAAGAAGGAGCTGGAGCGCTTCACCAGCCAGATGGCGTCCACGCCCTTGGATAAGACCAAGCCGCTTTGGCAATTCCACCTGGTGGAAAAATTTGGTGGCGGATCGGCCCTGATCCAGCGCATCCACCACTGCTATGCCGACGGCATGGCCCTGGTGCAGGTGCTGCTGTCGCTCACCGAGGTGGATATCGACACCAAGCGCAAACAGGCGCTGGCCAAGCGCTGGCTCAAGAAAGACGCGCATGCTCCGGTGGCGCAGCGCGTGGGCGTTATCGACAAATACATGAAGCTGGGTGGCCAAGTGCTCGAGAAGGGCATGGACTTCTATCGCGACCCGACGCTGGCGGCCATGCTGGCCAGCGAAGGCATGGATATCGCCAAGGAAGTGGGCATGGCCTTGGCCCTGCCTGACGATCCCGAAACCGTGCTCAAGGGACGCCTTGGCGTAAGCAAGCGCGTGGCCTGGGCCGAGCCGATGGATCTGGAAGAAGTGAAGTCGGTGAGCCGCGCGCTGCGCTGCACCGTCAACGACATCCTGATGGCCTCGGCAACGGGCGCGCTGCGCAGCTACATGCTCGAGCGCGGCGAACATCTGGATGGCATCACCCTGCGCGCCACCGTGCCGGTGAACCTGCGGCCGCTGGAGCACGCCAAGCAGTTGGGCAATCATTTCGGCTTGGTGTTCCTTGAGCTGCCGGTGGGCGAGGCCAATCCGATGCGCCGGCTCGAGCGTATTGCCGCCTGCATGAAGGTGCTGCGCAAATCGCGCCAGGCCGTGGCCACGTTTGGCGCGCTGGCAGCGGTGGGCATGGCGCCGCCGGCGTTGCAGGCGTTTGCGCTGGAAATGTTCAGCCGCAAGGCCTCGGCCGTGGCCACCAACGTGCCCGGGCCGCAGATGCCGCTCTTTCTGGGCGGCAGCAAGATCAGCGACCTGATGTTCTGGGTGCCGCAGACCGGCTCCGTCGGCCTGGGCATTTCCATCCTGAGCTACAACGGCGCGGTGCACTTCGGCCTGATTGCCGACGCAAGGCTGATGCCGGACCCGGATTCCGTGATCCGGCGCTTCCGGCCGGAGTTCGAAAAGCTGCTGTATCTGGCGCTGATGGCGAAGTGGGAGGGCGAGTTCTCTTCCGAGGCTGCCGAGGCGCTGATGGACGAGGCCTCGCCGGACTGAGCGAGGGGCGTTTCTTCGCGCCCACTTAGCGCCTGTTCGGGAATAATGGCGCTCTTTGCTTAGGAGTGCCGCCATGTCCGACCCTGTTTGTGATTTTCCCGGCCTGGGCCTGCGCGTGCCGCCCAGCGATGTGCCCGACGCCACGCTGGGTGTCCCAGTGGGCGAGGACCGCGGCGAGGCGGTGCTGGCTGGCGGCTGTTTTTGGTGCACCGAGGCCGTATTCCGGCAACTCAACGGCGTCACCGACGTGCAGCCCGGCTATGCCGGCGGCAGCGCCGATACCGCTGACTACAAGCAGGTGTGCAGCGGCCGCACCGGCCATGCCGAAGTCATACGCATCACCTACGACCCGGCCAGCATCGGCTACGCGCAACTGCTGAAGGTTTTCTTCGCCGTGGCGCACGACCCCACCCAGAAAGACCGCCAGGGCAACGACGTGGGCACGCAGTATCGTTCGGCGTTGTTTCCGCTGGATGAGCGTCAGCGCGACGTGGCGCAGGCCTATCTGGCGCAGTTGGAGGCCACAAACGTCTTCGCATCGGCGCTGGCCACCACCCTGGAACCGCTGGAGGCGTTCTTCGTGGCCGAGGCCTACCACCACGACTACGCCGCGAAGAACCCGGGCCAGCCCTATATCCAGTTCGTTTCCCTGCCCAAGGTGGCCAAACTGGTGCATGCGTTCCCGGACCAGCTGAAGTAGCGCTGCATTGCCGCAGCGCAAGTGGGTCCGGCGCGCGCGCTGCGGCGCCGGACCCAAACCCTGCCTCAGCGCGTCCGCACGGGCGGCTGGCGCAGCGTTTCGCGGTACTGGATCAGGTCGTCGATGTTGTCGAACGAACCCAGGTGCAGGGCCTCCACGGTGTTGAGTTCGTAGAGCTCGCAGGCCTTCCCGGCCGCGCACACCTTGGCGTAGGCCACGCCCGTTGCGGGCTTGGCGGGTTTGGCAGGCTTGCCCGAGCGCCGGCTGGTTTGCGGGTTGGCCTGGTCACGCGGCCAACTGTTCATCATGCGGCAGCCGCGGCCGTCGCAGAACCAGGTGACGCAGACTTCGTCGTTGCAGGTGATGACGTAACAGCCGTCGGTGCAGTCGTAGGTATCTACGGCGCGCGCGGGCGCAGGCACCAGGCCGGCGACCAGGACGATAAGCAGGGACAGCACCAGGGCGAGTCCGGATTTCATGGCGTTCCTTCAGGAAGTGGATGGGTACCCACGCCACATGGCAGCGGGCAAGCCAAATCCTAGGTAGTCGCCTGCGGCGATTCATCGCCCATAGCGCGCATACGGCTGTAGGAATTAGGCCCCGTCCTTCCGAATACTTTTTGCCGCGCCGCTGCTAAACCCGCGCCGGCCGCCCGCTGGCAAATGCCGCCAGCAGTTCCTGCGCCACCGACGCCGCGGCCAGTGCGCTGATCTCGCTCACGTCGTACGGCGGGCTCACTTCCACCACGTCCATGCCGACGATGTCCAAGCCCGCCAGCCCGCGCACCAGCCGCAGCGCCTCGTGCGTGCTGAAGCCGCCCACCACCGGCGTACCGGTGCCCGGTGCATACGCCGGGTCGAGGAAATCCACGTCGAAGGTGACGTAGCACTTGCGCTTGCCTACGCGCTCGCGCACCGCGGCAATGGCGGCATCCACACCCTGGGCGTGCAGTTCGCGCGCATCGAGCACCCGATAGCCGTGCGTTTCCGCGTTGTGGGTGCGCATCCCCAACTGGATGGAATGGGTCGGCTCCACGTAGCCCAGGCGCGCGGCGTGGAAAAACATGGTGCCGTGGTCGATGCGGCCATCGGCATCGCGCCTAGTGTCGCTGTGGGCGTCGAAATGCACCAACGCCAGCGGCCCGTGCACGGCGTGCAGCGCGCGCAGGATCGGGAAGCTGATGAAATGGTCGCCGCCCAGCGCCAGCGGCACCGCGCCGCTGGCCAGGATGCCGGCGAAGGCTGCGGTGATGGCCTCGGGGATATCCTGCGGCCGTCCGGAGTCGAAATAGACATCGCCCCAGTCCACCACGTTCAGGCGCTGCAGCGGATCGAAGTCCCAGGCATAGGGCGGGCACCAGGCCAGCGACGCCGACGCTGCGCGGATGGCGCGTGGCCCCAGGCGCGCGCCCGGACGGTTGGTGGTGGCCAGGTCGAAGGGCACGCCCACCACGGCCACGTCCACGCCTTCGAGGTCTTTGGTGTAGCGCCGGCGCAGGAAGCTCAGCGCGCCCGAATACGTCGGCTCGGCTTGGCTGCCGTAGGGCGTGGTGCGGGTGAAGGCAAGGTCGGTGCTAGCGGGAATGGCAGAATTCGACATGCAAATCTTCCAAATTTCCATGTAGGAGGGACTTCAGTCCCGATGCTCCTGGCCGTGGAGCATCGGGACTGAAGTC